>JAFDHD010000091.1 GCA_019308995.1 Deltaproteobacteria bacterium
ATGGCGAAAATTACCAAGGAAGAGTATGTTCTTTGTATCCCACGATTTCTCAGGACGCGGGACGTAGAAGCTGGAATCAACGCCATGTGGAACCACACTTGTCTTTTCTTTCAGGTCTGGCGCAAGCCGGATAAGAATCTCCATGTCCTGTTGCGTCAAGGAAAGGACATGATCAACCGAGCGATACATTTTAAATTCATACTCAAAAAGCTCCTCGATCGTCCCTTTGCCGATGCGCTCTCCCTTCCCGGCCCGCTGCTGAAAAGCTTGCGTGTAGCATTCATGGACAGAAATAATCGTCATGGTATGGGGAGGAATGACGGGTGGCACAGACAACTTTATAAAGTTGTCTGTGTTGCAAGCTATAGCGCAGCAACAAGAATTTTTATTAAGCGGTATGTTTTAATTACTTTTAGCTAATGAGTGACCGTAAGATATATGACGAAGAGGGGCATGCCCATTACTTAACCTTCTCCTGTTACAGAAGAAGGCGGATATTAAACGATGGTATTTACAAGAAGATTGTAATCGGTTTGCTCGCGTCTGAGCTGGCCAAACAAAATGGGGAGTATCTTGGGTTTGTGGTAATGCCTGACCATGTTCATGTCATCACCTGTTTCTCCATGCCGAATCAAATTAGTTCTTTCATGAAAGTGTGGAAACAGAGGTCTTCAAGGTATATCAAGAAGAATATGAGAGAAAACCATTCTTCCTAATTACATGCACCAAAATCCAGTATGGGCAGGTTTAGTTGTTAGACCTGAGGATTGGTTTTATAGTTCTGTAAGATGGTATGTGCCAAGGAAGAATGTGGGGGTGAGAATCAGGCTTCAAGCTAGACTTCTTGTGCCTTCGGCACTCAGACAACTTTACAAAGTTGTCTGAGCCACCCGCGATTTTTCCTTTTCCGACCCGCCTTCTTGGTCAAAAAATCACGGCCAGGGATTTTATCCATATTTCTGAGGAGAGAAACGCCAAGTTAGTTTGGTGTCCAAATATTGTATTCCGTCAGAAACGAAAGACAAGGCTTATCTCTCAGCCGTTTGCCTGACGCTGGCAGGGTGATGAGTGCTTGACACCCATTAATCTTTTTTCTATCCTGAGGCCAATACATAAAAAAGTTAGTTAAAAATAATCCAGGGAAAAGGAGGCTGGCAATGGGTGAGCTTAAAATTGCGACGATCGCAGATATCGAGGAGTTTGAAAAAACTCCCCTTGAAGAGAGGCTCGAGTATTTTAATACCTATGATTTAATCAAACACGGGACCGCCATCAACCCCGATGCTATAGCCATGAGCTTTATCCTTTCCGGGGATGCTTTTGACAGCCCGGTTCAGGTGACCTACCGGGATTTCCTGGCCCAGGTGACTCGAACGGCCAACCTCTTTCATGACCTGGGCGTTGGGCCTCGGGACGTTATCACTTATCTGCTGCCCAATCTTCCTCAAACTCATTATATCCTCTGGGGAGGCGAAGCGGCCGGGATCGTCAATCCCATTAACCCCATGCTTGAGCCTTCCACCATCGTTGATATCTGTCAGGCCGCGGGGACAAAGATTCTGGTGGCTCTGGGAGAATTTCCCGGCACGGACATCTGGCAGAAGGTTACGGCCATCCGCAGCGAGATACCGGACCTCCAGGCCATCGTCCGCGTCATGGGTCCCAGCGATGAGAAGGATGGGATTTACGGGTTCGATGAGGTCCTGGCGCAATACAACGGGGACAAGCTGGATTCAGGTCGCGTCATTGATCCTCAGGACATGGCGTCCATGTACCACACCGGCGGAACCACCGGCACGCCTAAACTCGCGCCCCACACTCACTTCAATGAAGTGGCCATGGCCTTTATAACCGGAGTGGCAGGCGACCTCAACACCGGTGAAGTCATCATGTGCGGCCTTCCTCTCTTTCACGTCAACGGAACCACGGTCACCGGCTCGTTTCCTTTTTCCATTGGCGCGCATGTGGTTATTCTTTCGCCCAGCGGCTACCGGGACGTTTCCATCATGCAAAATTTCTACAAGATCGTGCAGCACTACCAGGCCATCAGCTTTTCTTCTGTGCCTACGGTCTTGTCGGCGCTGCTGGACATCCCCCTGGGAGACGCGGACATCTCCTCTCTTCGTTACGCCATCTGCGGGGCGGCCCCGCTTTCAGTCGAACTCTTCAAGAGGTTTGAAGCTCACAGCGGCATGAAGATCATCGAAGGCTACGGCCTGACTGAAGGGACGTGCGCCTCTTCCATGAATCCCGTTTTCGGCGAACGAAAGGTTGGTTCTATCGGCCTGCGTCTGCCATACCAGGAAATGAAGGTTTTTATTATTGATGAAGAGGGGCGGTTCGTGCGGGACGCGGAAACCGATGAGATCGGTTCGGTCTGCATCAAGGGGCCGAACATTTTCAACGGCTATCTGGACGAGGCCCATAACCATGGTATCTGGGCCAAAGAGGGGTGGTTCAACACAGGCGATCTGGGGCGGCAGGACGCGGACCAGATTTTCTGGCTCACCGGACGCCAGAAAGAGCTGATCATCCGCGGCGGACACAATATAGACCCGGCCGCGATCGAGGAACCGCTCTACCGTATCCAGGGGGTCCAGGTTGCCGCGGCCGTGGGGCGGCCGGACCCTTACGCCGGAGAGATTCCCATCGCTTACGTGCAGCTCCAGGAAGGCGCTGATCTTACGCCGGAGCAGATCCTTGACCGCCTCAAGGGTGAGATCGGCGAGCGCGCGGCCATACCAAAGGAAATCTGTATCCTCGATGAAATACCCTTGACCCCGGTGGGCAAGATATTCAAGCCGTCTCTGCGCTGGGACGCCACCAGGCGCATCTATGAGGCTGAACTTAAGAACCTCGGGGATCTGGCCGACTCAGTCGAGGTCACGGTCGGGGAGGACAAGCTCCATGGGTCTCTGGCGACCCTGGTTGTCAAGGCCGCGTCCGGGGCCTCAAAGGAGGCTATCGAGGAAAAAGTAATGGAACTCCTCTCCCGCTATACCATCAAATACCGCCTGGAGATAATTTATTAGCGGCTTAAGAACAGAGGTAAAATATGGCGAGAAAAAAGAAGGTGAACAAAGATATCGAGCAGTACGATCATGCGGGCAAGGAAAGGCTAAACAATCCGCCGGTGGGGCTGGTGTCTGAAAACACTGAACCATACGAAGACCCCAGGAAGACATACGAATATGACCCGCATCTTGATCCGCAATTGCAGTGGGCGGGCAAGGCCGAGCATACCTCTTTTGAAGTGCCGACCCGGAGCCTGCACGTGCATGAACGGATTGATCCGAAAACGATTATTGACACGGTGCAGAAAGAAGAGACCGGCTACAAACAGATGTCGCTTTTTGAATCTGACAAAAGGCCGCTACGGGAAGCGATTGAATTTTACAAGCACAAAGAAGGCTGGAGCAACCGCATGATTGCCGGGGATTCTTTGCTGGTCATGAACTCGCTTCTGGAAAAAGAAGGCATGGCTGGCAAGGTGCAGATGATCTATATTGACCCGCCTTACGGCATCAAATACGGCTCCAATTTTCAGCCTTTTGTGAACAAGCGAGATGTGACAGACAGAAAAGACGAAGACCTGACCGCCGAACCGGAGATGATCAAGGCGTTTCGGGATACCTGGGAGCTGGGGATACATTCTTATCTGAGTTATTTGAGGGACAGGTTGCTGCTCGCAAGGGAATTGCTGCATGAAAGCGGGAGCATGTTTGTGCAGATTGGCGATGAAAATATTCACTTAATAAGAAATATTCTTGATGAAACATTCGGGCAAAACAATTTTGTTAGTTTAATTGCGATTAAGAAAGGGCTTGGATACTCATTGAATTTTATTCCTTCAGTATACGACTATATTCTTGTATATGCCAAAGATAAAGAAAAACTAAAATACAGAAAACCGTATATTTACGATGAGGAAGAAAATTTTACAACATTTGCATGGATAGAGCTTGAGGATGGAAAAAAGAGACGGCTTTTAAAAAAGGATTTTAAAGATGGAAAGCTTGTGACTAAAGGTAAGTTATTCCAAACATCCACATTGATGTCCAAGGGGGCTGCTTTTGAAGATCAAGCATATAATTTTGAAAAGAAATTATACTATCCATCTAAAGGTGCACATTGGAAAACAAAATGTCCTGATGGATTGGATAATTTGAAGACTGCAAATCGGCTTATAGGCGTAAATGAGACTTTAGCTTTCATACGCTATAGAGATGATTTCCCATACAAAATTCCAACGAATGTATGGGATGATACAATCCAAAGCACATTTGCTTCAGATAAGATCTACGTCGTACAGACAAATACTAAGGTTTTACAGCGTTGTATCTTGATGGTTACTGATCCGGGCGACCTGGTCTTTGACCCGACCTGCGGTAGCGGCACAACCGCCTATGTTGCCGAACAATGGGGCCGTCGCTGGATTACGTGCGACACCTCACGCGTTGCGCTCACCCTGGCCAAACAGCGGCTCATGACCGCTAATTTTGACTATTACCAGCTTGCCCATCCTGACGAAGGCGTGGCCAGCGGGTTTGTTTATAAGACTGTGCCGCACATTACGCTCAAATCCATTGCCAACAACGAACCGCCTCAAGAGGAAACCCTGTACGACCAGCCCAAAGTTGACAACAAGAAAACCCGTATCACCGGACCATTCACGGTTGAGGCCGTGCCTTCACTTCGTGCAAGGTCTCTGGAAGAGATCGAAAAGGAAAACCAGGGTACAGGCGAAAGCGTGGCCCGTTCCGGCGAAACCCTGCGCCAGTCACAATGGCGGGATGAACTCTTGAAAGCAGGGGTGCGAGCAAAGGGCGGCGAGAAACTTGAATTTACCCGCGTGGAGCCGATAAGCGGCACCCGCTGGATTCAATGCGAAGCAGAAACAAAAGAAGACAAACCTCAAAAGGTATTTATTGTGTTTGGCCCTGAGCATGCGCCGCTGGAACAGCGTATGGTAGAAAACGCCTGGCAGGAGGCACGGCCGTTCAAGCCGGATATCCTTCTCTTTTGCGCCTTTCAATTTGATGACGAAGCAGCCAAGGATATTGACGAACTGAAACCCGAAATCGCGGGGATACAGCTTTTAAAGGTGCAGATGAATGCCGACCTGTTCACCGATGACTTAAAGAAAAAACGCTCCGGCAATGATAGTTTCTGGCTCATTGGCCAGCCTGACGTGGAAATCAAGACCATTGCCAAAGGAGAGGATAAAGGAAAGTATCAGGTGGAAGTGCTTGGATTTGATTATTACAACCCCAAAACCGGTAACGTGGATTCCGGCGGCAATGGGAACATCGCGATGTGGCTTCTCGATACAAACTATGATGATCGCAGTCTGTTTCCATCCCAGGTATTCTTCCCCATGGCCGGAGCGAAAGACGGCTGGAGCAGACTGGCAAGGAATCTAAAAGCTGAAATTGACGAGGAGAAGATCGAGGCATTTAAAGGTACGGTCTCGCTTCCTTTTGAAAAAGGGGAAAACGCCAAAATCGCCGTGAAAATCATAGACGACCGGGGTATTGAAAGTTTAAGAGTTATATCACTCCTGTAAAAAGAGAGGCGCATTATGTTCAAGCTCACAGATTATCTTTCAGAGGAACAACTGAAATCAATCTGCAGTGAATACCATATTAAAAAAATCTCGCTGTTTGGATCGGCTTTACGCGATGAATTAACCTCGGACAGCGATATAGATATACTTGTTGAATTTGTGTATGGGAAAGCGCCCGGGCTTATGGGATTCTGCCATCTTCAAAATCTGTTGACTGATCTGGTCGGCAAAAAAATCGAACTTCACACCCCAAACGATTTAAGCCGTTATTTCAGGGATGATGTAGTAAAGGATGCGGTGATACAATATGGTTATTGATGATATTACAAGAATATCGCATATGCTTGAAGAAGCGCAGGCTGCTGTATCATTCTGCAAAGATATGTCTTTCGAAGAATTTTGCAATGACAGAAAAACTGTAAACGCAACTGTACGTTCCATAGAAGTTATTGGCGAAGCAGCTTCCAAACTCTCAAAAACCTTCCAAGAAAAACACAAGAACATTGATTGGCGGGATGTACTATCCATGCGAAATGTATTGGCCCATGCCTATTTCGAAATTGATCACGAAATAATATGGAAAACGGTACAGGGAGATTTACCACTGTTTATTATAACTCTTAAAGAGATTCAATAAAGGGGAATAATGAAACAGATAGACAAACTCATCATCAACTCCCCGTATGAGGAGCCTAAATACTACTGGCATTATGACCGGGAACATCGTTCATTTGAAAGACGCGAGGGTCGCAGACCGGCCGGTTACGTTGTCGCCACGCCGGACAGCAAGGGGTTTGACGATCCAGGGGTTTTTGTGCCGATTGAACTGGTCGAGAAAATCCGCCCTCGTGTGAAGTCCTGGCGGGAAAATGGGTATCGCGGTGTTTCCGGCATCACCCGCCGGTTGCTTCATCACTGGCAGGACCCGAAGGAACGTGAAATCAGGCGGTTTTTCTTCTGTCAACTGGAAGCCATAGAAACTCTTATCTGGCTGACGGAGGCGCCTGAAGCGGAAAAAAATGGTATTGAGATCCCGGGGGACGGCGGAGAGTTTGCGCGTTGGTGCTGCAAGATGGCCACCGGCACCGGCAAAACGGTTATTATGGCCATGCTGATTGCCTGGCAGGCGCTGAACAAGATCACGCACCGTCAGGATACCCGGTTTGCCAAAGATTTTCTTGTTGTGGCCCCGGGACTGACCGTGAAAAGTCGCTTGTCGGTGCTGCACCCAACTGATTTGGGGAATTACTATGAGGAATTCAATATTGTCCCCCAGGGCTTGATGGAACGGTTGAGGCAGGGACGCATCAAGGTGATCAACTGGCATAAACTGTCCTGGGAAAGCGAGGAGCAGGTCCAAAAGAAAAAGAGCGTGGATAAACGCGGCGTGCTTAGCGATGAGGCGTATACCCGTCATGTGCTGGGCGATATGGCAAACAGCCGCAATCTGATTGTTATTAACGATGAAGCGCATCACGCCTGGCGGATCAACGTGGAAGCCAAGGGGAAATACATGCGTCAGCGGGACATGAAAGACAGCGCGGAAGAAGCAACCATCTGGATAGGAGGATTGGACAGACTGCATAAAAGCAGAGGTATTCTGCGCTGCTTTGATCTTTCGGCAACACCTTTTGCGCCGTCCGGTAAAAAGGCGGAAGAAGAATCGCTGTATGGATGGATTGTAAGTGATTTTGGCTTGAACGATTCTATTGAATCCGGGCTGGTGAAAACGCCGAGGGTTGTCATCCGGGATGACAGCAAAAAGACTAAGGAGTTGAAACCCCGTCTTTACCATATTTACATGGACCCGGACGTTAAGGATGATATCAACCGCAAGGCAGAGGAGACAGAGCCGCTACCCGACCTGATTTCCGATGCCTATTACCTGCTGGGAGGAGACTGGCTGGAGACAAAGCAAAAATGGGAACAGGAAGGGCACACAATTCCACCGGTTATAATTACCGTTGCCAACCGGACGGAAACTTCAGCGCGAATCAGGTTCAGTTTTGATCATAAACAAATTTTGATTGATGAATTGTGCAAGCCCGAAAAAACGCTCCATATCGACAGCAAGGTTTTGAAAGAGGCTGAAAGCTCCGATGAAGGTACACCGGTTGATTTTACTCCTGACGAATCGGGTGAGATTAAACTGACCAAAAAACAGCAAGCCGAACTCCTGCGGCAAAAGGTTGATACGGTGGGGAAAAAAGGTCAACCGGGCGAGCAGGTTCAAAATGTCATTTCAGTGGGAATGCTTTCCGAAGGGTGGGACGCCAAAACAGTTACCCATATCATGGGGCTGCGGGCGTTTACCAGCCAGCTTTTATGCGAGCAGGTCGTTGGCCGGGGGCTCAGGCGAACAAGTTATGAGGTTGGGAAAGATGGGTTGTTTGAAGCGGAATATGTTAATATATTCGGTGTTCCTTTTACCTTTCTACCGCATGAAGGCGGAGAAGGAGTTCCGCCGCCTCCACCCAAACCCAAAACGGCAATTGAGCCTGTTTTAGAAAAGCAGGAATTTGAAATCACCTGGCCCAATATTATCCGAGTAGATCATGTCTATCATCCTAAGCTACATCTTGATGAAGTGAAACCCATTTATCTGGATCCCTACGAAAGCGTTACACAGACCGAAATGGCTGCCATAATTGCCAGCAAACCGAATCCGGCCGTTTTGTCGGAGATCGACCTGAAGGAGATAGCGGAGAAGTTCAGGATACAAACGATTGTTTTTGAAACGGCAAAACGGATTTATAACAGCGAAAAGCCCGGATGGAAAGGCTCGGAAGGCCTTTTCCTGGCTCAGATAATACGGCTGGTTGACGGTTTCATCCAGAGTGACAAAGTTGTCATAAAGGATGATCTTTTCAGTAGTGATCCACTTCGACACAGAGTGCTTATTTTGCTCAATATAAACAGAATCGTTCAGCATATCTGGAACGGATTGCGGGCGGAAAACACCGATAAAGTCGTTCCTGTGTTTGACCGTGAAAATCCAATCAGAAGCACCGGCAGAATGAGGACATGGTATACAAGCAAGCCGTGCGAATATACAGAGAAATCGCACATCAACCATGTGGTGGTGGACAGCACATGGGAGGCGAGCGAAGCTTACCGGCTTGGCAAAAGTGAACAGGTGGGCGCGTGGGTCAAGAACGATCACCTGGGATTCAGCATTCTATATAATTACAGAGGTGTTGTGCGTAAATACTACCCTGACTTTATTATAAAATTGCAGAACGGCGAATTTCTAATTCTCGAAACCAAAGGACAGGATTCCGATGTCGCTCGCACAAAAAGAGCATACTTGCAGGAATGGATAAAGGCAGTGAACAATCACGGCGGTTTCGGGACATGGTATGAGGCGGTATCATTTAACCCAAATGATTTATCAGAAATATTGAAAAGAAAAAGAATCCGCTAACAAATCGTTCCACCTGACATTTTTCCGCTACGCTCCAAATTGCAGGTGAACTCAGTCGATATATAGACGCGGCGCGGCTGGAAAGGGGATTCGGTCTAGAAGAGGAGCTTATTGATGGATGAAGCGGTAAGGCAGGCCTTTCATCGGGCCGTGGATAAGGAGCCTTTTGCTAAAGTCTTGAATTTGGAACTGGTGGAACTCGATGAGGGGTATTCTGCGGTGGAGATGCTTTTTGACCCCAAAACCATGGGTAATATTTATGACATGGCGCATGGAGGGGTCATATTCGCCCTGATTGACGAGGCCTTTGAAACCGCGTCCAACTCCCATGGCACGGTGGCCGTGGCCCTGAATATGAATATCACCTATATCGCCAGCCCCCGGCCCGGGGCCAGATTGCGCGCCGAAGCCCGGGAGGTCAGCCTGACCCGGAGAACGGCCACGTATGAGATCAAGGTTCAAGATCAGGACGGGAAGCTTTTAGCCGCGTGCCAGGCGCTTTGCTACCGCAAAAAGGATAAGGTCCCTTTTCTCTGATCCGCGCTTGGCCTAAGAAACTTTGACCTTCCTGGCTTTGGGGGCCGGTTTTTCTTCAAGGTCCAGGGCCGACAACCCGGCCTCGATCAGGGACTTCATGGCCATAAGCATTTCCCGCCGGGCGTTTTTCATGTGCTGCCTGGCGTCGGAGTCTTTGGCCTGGTTTATGAAGTGACAAAAAGGACATTCGAATTTTTCCTCGGTTTTTCTAGGCATCTTTTTCTCCTCCAAACGTCAGTTTCAAAGTCTGATCCTTAAGTTCGGCCTTGATCAGCTCCTGGCTGGCCAGGCCCCGGGGCAGGATTAGATTGCGCCTGAAATTCTTGAACTTGATAACCAGCTCATCCCCCTTGACCCAGGTTTCCATATCCTCCCGATTCACAAATGGCATTGGAATTTCCATGACACTGCGCCCGTCAAGCGAAACGATGCTGACCGGCTTGCCTTGATAAAAAAGCCCGGCCGGGTTTCGGTCCTGATAAATCTCTTGAGCCAGTTCGGCCAGGAGTTTGAGTCCGAGGATCTCCTGGTTCCAGAGGGGTGAGGTCAAGATGGGCAGGGGGTCGAAAGAATCCTGAATGAGCTTCATGTGCCTCGCCTGAATCTTCCGCCACTGGTCGTAAAACGGGTCCTTGATTTCCTCAGGCAAAACCCGGTTGACGATCACGGCGTCCATGCCGAAATCGAACAGGTTTAAGAGGGCATAGGCCCGCTGAGCCTCCTTGATGACCATCTTTTCAGGGTTGACCACCATGCGGATCGAGGTGCGCGACCGGTCGGTCAGCAAATCCTTGACACCGATGATTTTGTGATAAAGCTGCTCCACGCTTTCAAAAACTTCGTCCGGCGGCAGGGGCGCATTGGTAAGGCGCCGGGCCACCGGGCGGATAGTACGAACCAGGGCCCGTTCGATATTGAAGATCTTCTCCATGTACCACTGTACGATATCCGGCACGGCCAGAAGCCGGGTCGTGTCCGCGGTCGGGGCGCAGTCTATGATGATGACCCTGAAGCGTTCATCCCGGGTGTGTTCCATCAGGGCGAGCAATGAAAAGATTTCATCAATTCCAGGCGGGATGGCCAGTTCATCGGCGATGACCGAGTCAAAGCCTCTCTGTTTCAGAAACTGCATCAGAAAGCTGTGAATGGCGCCCCAGTGGCTGCTGATCTGAAAGTTGACATCTATCTCCTGGGCCCATAATCCCTGGCGCACCAAGGTCGGGTCCGCTCCGACCGGAAGGTCGAATGAATCAGACAGGCTGTGGGCCGCATCCGTGCTCATAATCAGGGTGCTAAGTCCTGCTTGGGCGCACATGACCGACGTCGCGGCGGCCACGGAAGTCTTGCCCACGCCCCCCTTGCCCGTAAACAGGATGATGCGCGCCTCTGCCAGGGCGGATGCTTTTTTTGCCTGTTTCTTCTTTCTTGTCATGAGATTAAATATACACCTCTAAAGGCAGAAAGGCAAAAAATGGTTAATATCGCCTAGGGAGACCCGCTTCGCGAGCCACCCTGACCTACAAGGCTGAACTAATAAAGATGATCCAGAAGGTCCAACGGTCTGTCTAGGATCAGCCTGGCGCCGCAGCCTTTCAATTCCTCAGGGGAACGGTATCCCCAGGAGACTCCCACCGGGAACATTCCGGCCGCAATTGCTGTCTCCATGTCCGTGGCCATGTCTCCGAGATAGAGAAACTCATTCAACTCAAGGGAAAGGCGGGCGGCGATCTCGAATGCGCCTTGCGGGTCAGGTTTCCTGGGGATATCGTTTCTCGCTCCCAGCACCATGGCAAATCTTGGCCCGGGAAAATAATGAGCTATCATCTTCCTGGCGGCGTCATCAGGTTTATTGGTAAGAACGGCTAATTTTTTTTCGTTTTTTTCCAGTTCGTCCAGGAGTTCGGTAATCTCTTGAAAAGGCTTGGTCTTCCTGGTCCAGTTCCGGCCGTATTCAGCCCGGTATTGCTGCACGCATTTCATGATCATCAATTCTTGTCTCTGGTCTTGGGGCAAGGCGCGAAAGACCATCTTCTCCACACCGTCGCCAATGAAATATTGATACGCTGTTAAGGCATGGCTTTTAAAGCCCTCCCTTTGAAGCACGGCGTTCATGGAATCAGCAATGTCCTCCAGTGTATCCAGCAGCGTTCCGTCAAGATCAAACATCACAGCCTTGAAGTTCATGTCTTGTCCTCTTTCAGTCACCTGAATTTGTACCTTCTTGTAATCCCTTAAGCGATGGCCTATACTGAAACAAACATAGCCTGGAGCGAGCGCGTGAGTCAACCCTCGTACCTGAAACTTTATGAAGCCGGTCTTCTCGAGGAGCGGATTGAAGAGGCCCGGGAGATGCTGCGGCAGTGCCGGGTTTGCCCGCGGCAATGCGGTGTTGACCGCCTGGCCGGTGAGACCGGTGTCTGCCAGACCGGGGCCCTGGCCCGGGTTTCCAGTTACAACGCTCATTTTGGTGAAGAAGACCCTCTGGTGGGCCAGCACGGTTCAGGCACCATCTTCTTCACCTTTTGCAACCTTTTGTGTCTCTTCTGTCAGAATTACGATATCAGCCACCTGGGTCACGGCCAGGAGGTTG
>JAFDHD010000092.1:0-5661 GCA_019308995.1 Deltaproteobacteria bacterium
GATAATACCGCCTCAGATTAATCATTCATACCATCTCCTTTTTTGTCTTTCTTTACTAAGAGGACACTTGACCCTTTTTTAGGCCTGCTGTCAACTCAAGTCGAAACTAACTCAGATAAAAATTTATTGGTAGTTGAATACTTGAATGTCTGGTCAATTAAATATCATAACAGAAATATCTAATTTTACCACCCAAGCATGATTGACAAAATGTAGGGCGTGCTCTGCGCACCATTTATAAAGGATTGGATTATTTTCATAACTTCCTCGGTATGGTCCAACGAGGGTGCATCATCATCCTGCTAAGGTTTTCTTGAGATGAGTTGTAGAATTCATTCTGTGAGCGCCTTAATTCTTAAAATTACACGATACATTATTGTTTGTGCCAAATCCTTCCCCAACTCTTCCCCTTCCGCTTCTAATATTGGTTGTTTGGCTATCCATGATTTACCTACTGGTGAATCAAAAAAATAGACAATTACCTTCAGTTCAGATTCTGTGAAGTGTTTGGCATATATTTTGGCGAGTTCCCATTTAAGATCTTTCTCAGATGATCTTATCTCTTCCATAAGTATATTTTTAAAAGTGGTCATTGCAATTCGGGCTTCGCGGTTGTCACTTTTATATGTCTCAAAATAAGACTCTATCATGATTTCAAATACTTTTAAAAACGTTTGTGCTTCCCCAGATTTTTCCACAACTAAGTAAGCAAAAATTAGTCTTTCTTTTTCACCTCCACTAGCTTGTCCTGCCAGCAATATGGTGAAGCTAAAAAATAGCGCAGCTAACGTTTTTGTGAGAATGGCAGTTGATATATTTTTCATGAGTCAACTCCTTTCTACATTTAATCGAGATTATACGGCAATGATGGGGTTTGCCTGGTTTCAAGTCTTCCGACACCGCTTTTCACCTTTGATATAGGCGTCTAGCCGGTTCAGAAGACCTGTTGCTGTATTGCACCCGGATTCCTGGACACCAGTTTAGCCTCATGCGGCTAGTTTGGTCAAGTTTTGCTCACGATACTCAGTCGGGCTCAAATATCCCAGTTGCTCCATTCGCCATGATTGGTTGTAGTTTCTTATAAAGTGGTCTACTGCTTGTCTCACCTCCGCTACATTTTTGTAGATGCGGCGGGTGGCTCAGACAGCTTGTAAAGGTTGTCTGAGTGCCGAAGGCACAAGAAATCCAGTTTGAAGGACTGATCCACATCTCCTCGCTCTTTTTTAACACATACCACCTTGCTGAACCATAAAGTAAGCCTAAATGCTAGGCTACTAATTTTACCACCCAAGCATGATTGACAAAATGTAGGGTGAGCTCTGCGCACCATTTATTAAGGATTGGATTCTATTCTTCCGTGCTCGATTTAAGGTCACCGAACAGCACTGGGCATTTATTTATTTATTCTTTTTTCTTTTTTCAATTTTCGTTTTTCCTTTGGATTAAGCTGGGCCTTTTTCTGTTGTTCCCTTTTGCCTTTGTCTTTTTTCCCCTTATCACCCATAACTGTTTCTCCTTGCTTGAAAATGACTTACGCCGGACTGTGGCGGTAAAACCCGTCTTCGGTCGTAGACATTAGCGGATGAGATCGTTTGGCGTCACGCTCGCAGATTTCTCGTCCGTCCCCTAACACTGCCTGGCATGCGGCCTAACGTGGAGCTGAGACGCGCGGGAAGCCGCAGGCGTTTCCGCGTCGATGCTTCAGCGACTTGTTAGGCGGTCCCATTAAATAAACGGTCTATCCTACCCCTATCGCACACGAACCATCCTTACGTAACCAAATGCCGACAGACACATTTTGGAAGACGTTTCCGAACATCGTAACTTCACCGACTTTGATCCCGTTACCCGTTAAAACGAATAACTCCGGTTTAGGAGCATCCGAACATTTAATAAAGTACCCATCTGGCGCATATAATTCTGCGTCCGCTTTGAACGACTCGCCAACACCATGGGATAGTTCGAACATCACTTTATTTTCAAGACTGCAGATGAACTTGCCCGGCGTGTCTCTTATCTCGATGTTCACTTTTTTTCCTGCTTCGGTAGGATAAACTCGGTTGCTTTTAACCTTCGCCAGATATGTTCCGTCTGAGTGATAAATTGGTATCTGTGTCGTAAAACCAATACCATGTTCTTGAATGACCTCTATAAAGGGCTGTCCAGAAGCTTTTTCACCTAAGCTTTGGCAGACTATGCGGTGCATAGTACCTTCGTTCAAAGGAGGAGAATTGTGCTCAGCAAGGTGAAAAAACAAGTCAATGAGCTCTTGTCTCATCCCGTCGGGAGCATCCAAATCAATGTTTCGGACAGGCCGCTCCACTTCGTCAGAAGATGAAAACTCTCTGAAATTGCTCACCTTCATACCTCAAAATAAGAGAGTTCAAAAAGTTGAAAAAGTTTTCCTGGCATCCCATTGATACATCTTATCATTAGCTCTAACAATGTTTATATGGATCCGTATAACATCCCAATATATCTCTTATAACACACATAAAACACTTAAACAAGAAGGAATGCTTTGGCTCGAATTCATTCTATATCAATGTCTTATTTTTTTACTGCTTTTGCCAAAGATTTTATGCGGATCAGCATAAAGGTCGCAATGCCAGGCTTAAAACGCATCGGCGGGGCTAGGTTCCCAGCCATCCCACGATTAGCGAAGACTGCTGGCCTTTTTGTTCACTCAATCGGCTGGGCAAGCCATGACCCGAAAGGTCATGCGCATTTTATGACCTGATCATGTCCATACCCTGGTCTAGTTCCCCGGGGAAGGAGAGCTGAGGCCTTTTTTATGAAACAATGGAAACAGCGAAGCTCTGCGCTTATCAAGCGCAATCTCAGGCGAGATCAAGCCAATCGGGAAATCGGTGTAAGTGGAGCTTGGATGAGCGCCCTAGGCAGACCTCTTGTGCTGACGTACCCCGACAACACAAGTTGTCGGGGCCACCCGCCAATCGGGACTGTGTGCGGAAATGCTGGCTCATGAGCAGCCGCATAGCTTTTTTAATTTTTTCAGATTTTTTTGAAGCGCCTAATCTAATTTATATGGTCTTTCGTCCCACCAGGGATAAAAATCCGGCATGTCTGCACTCGGTTTCATGGGAAACTTCGGAGACCGCTTTTCCAGAAATGACCTGACCCCTTCTTGAATATCCTTGCTTTGCATCATATAAAACAGGGCCTGGGATTCTATCTTGTGCGCCTCCATGGGGTGGTCGGCTCCGAGCATGCGCCAGAGCATCTGCCGTGATAAGGCCGTTGATACGGCCGAAGTGTTTTCGGCAATCTCCATAGCCAGGTCCCTGGCCTTGGGTATCAGATCATCCGGAGGCAAGACCCGGCTGACAAGCCCTCCCTTAAGGGCCTCTTGGGCGGAAAAAACCCGGCCGGTCATGATCCATTCCGAGGCCTGGGCAACCCCGACTAATCGAGGCAGAAAATACGTGCAGCACCCCTCGGGAACCATGCCCCGACGATTAAAGACCAGTCCCATTTTGGCTGCTTCGGAAGCGATTCGGATATCCATGGGCAGAGTCATTGTCGTGCCCACACCCACGGCCGGTCCATTGATAGCTGCGATGACTGGTTTCGTTGTTTCAAAGACCTTTAAGGTGAACTGACCGGCCGTGTCCCGCGGGGCCTTTCCATCTTCTCCGGCAGGGCGCGCCTTGTAGTTTGGCCCAGCGCTCAGGTCCGCGCCGGCGCAAAAACCACGGCCAGCCCCGGTTACTATGATTACACGGACTTCATCATCCGAGTCGGCCGCGTCAAAGGCCTGGATCAGTTCGTCCATCATCTCCACTGTCCAGGCATTTAATCTATCCGGTCTGTTAAGGGTGACCGTAGCGATCCGGTTTTCAATCTCGTATAAAATAGTATTAAAATTCATGTGGCAATCCTCCGAGTAAATAATCCGAGATTATACGGTAGTTTTCGCATTGACTTTGTGATGCCATTTTTTCACTTGAACTGATTTTCCCTATTTACGGGCATACTAACCCTAGCTACTTAGCCTGTCAATCAGTGATCCGGCCTTCACCCAGGCCCCAGCACTGCGCCATAAAGGGGGGCCAAAGGGGAGGCTGAAGCTGCATGCACCCTTCATCGCCGGCCACGATACGAGACGCTAGAGGCGGCCTTGATGATCCGGTGGATAGCTTTCACCATTGAATCTTACTTTAAATTGGATGTTTACGAAACTTCAGTTTCAGGGTGGGGGTAGTGGAAAATATTTCACTGTTCTTTTCATAAGAGTTAGCAACACCTGCCGATAATTATAAACGATGCTGATTAAGGCTGATTAAGCCTGTTTACTAATGATTTTGTATTATTCTTTGGGATTCTCATCCTTTTCCATAATTTTTTTTATCTTTTTTTCTTCCCAATCCTCACCAAGAAACTTACCTTTAAGAACAAATGTGTTTGAAGCATGAATTAAAACTCCAATTCCCCAAAAAACAGTTACCCAATAAAACCATAAGCTGCCAGGGCTTGTAATAAGATTTATAATAAGAAGAACTAAATTCATTACAGCGTATGAAAGTAGATGACTGTAAAAATCTTTTACTTCTTTAACCCTTTTCTTTGCCTTTTCGTATTTCTCGTCATTCATCATTATTCCCTCCCTAGTGTTTACTTGTTAATCGAACTTTTACCTGTAAGTTTGACCTCCAGAACTGCTCTTTCCCTCAATAAGAATCTTACCATTACCTGTGACAACTCTTCCCTTTGCGCTTGTTGAGTCTATCTTTATTTTTCCGGATGAAGATTGAAGATCAAAAGTGAAGTCATTCATATTATTGATAAAATCAAAATTGATTTTCCCTGAGGTTGTCCGAAATGAGGAATTTTTAGTTATTCTGATATTACTTCCTTCTTGTTTCCCTGAACTGGATTCAAGGTTCAGACCGCCCTCATGATCTGTAATATATAATGCCCCGGATGAAGAATGAGCGAATATATCGCCCTTTACCCCTTCGTAAGTCTGTTTGCCAGATGATGTTTTCGCTTTGATATCCCCATCTGATTTCAGAACTGTAATTCGACCGGACGATGTCTTCAGGTTCTTTTTGCCATTACAGCCCTCCATGGCGATCTGACCTGAACTACTGGTTAGATGGAGGTCTGATGAAATTTCCTTTAGTTCTATGGCCCCAGATGATGTTTCAAGCTGTATCTCTTGAGACGTGATACCCTGTATCATGATTTTGCCTGAGCTGTTATTGACGCTGACTTTGAATTCATGGGGAACTTTAAATATCATTTTAGGCTTCTCACGAAAGGGGAGGTTAATACTTGAAAATAATTTTTTCTCTACCCAGAACTTCAGTTTGGAACTGGTTTGCTCGTGTAAAACCTTGACATTGTCTCGTAGAAATTGAGAGGGAATTATGATCTGAGCTTCTACGGCTGTTCCAGGATATCCTGCAACTTCCACAGCAAAAAACGATCCGTCAATGACAAGTTTGTCAACCCCTGTGAATGTTAGATTTTCTTGACCGGCCATAACAACTCCTCCTGAACACAATAGCCAAAGACCAATACAACCCATGTTCCCCTTGGATCGAAATGCGAAAGATAGTAGAACTATTTGAAATTACACAAAATATCAGACATTACCTGACTAGTCATTAGTGTCTACACTCCCTGATTATCCAA
>JAFDHD010000092.1:5670-25945 GCA_019308995.1 Deltaproteobacteria bacterium
AGCTATTTATCTATGTTGTAGACACTACAACGCCAAGATTTATTCCTCGAAATAATAAATATTATCAATAAGATACACCATCCAATCTCACCAATGAATTCTGGAACATGGGATACAAATAAAGACAGTGAAAACGATTTTCTTGCGCATATAAACCTCCATCATGACTCAGTAGCCCTAGCAGGTCAGTGAGTTATTTATCGAAGATATAGATTGCCGGTTTTGTCTTTTGGTTTGTTTAGGAATTTTTCTTTTAGGAATTAATATGTCTAATCTCAGCCTGTTGTCAAGCCGAATCTCGGGGCAGGGAACTGAAAAACCCCAGCTTTTATTACGTTTAGCTTGCTGTATAAAATGACATTTTATAATAATATCAGTAGGATGTCATTGCGAGCCCTTCGCTTTCGCTCTGGACAGGCTCTGCGAAGCAATCTCGATCTTGATACTCTTGTATTCATTCAAACGAAACATAATTTTAACAACCACTATAGAGGCCCATTCTCATCGCACCGCCGAACCGGCCAACGCTTGCCATCTGAGACTGAAAAATATTTGCTCCTGACGTATAATTTTCTATGAAAAAACAATTTGTTATCTCAAATGGGCTCAATCGTTCACCCACAGATTTTCTAGACGAAGCTATAAAATTAATGATAACCAATCTAGTCTAAGTTTCAACCTCAGAGTAAATAAAAAAAATACGTTCCGATTAAAAAGGTCTGAGAAGGTTTAATCGGAAATTATTTTGCTAACTGCTCTAGTTGAAAAATATCGGTTTTTTAAAAAGGGTTCCGTAGGTGAGAGCAGAAGGTTGATCGAAACAGGCTGGCCGGATGTAATGAACTCATGAAACAATGGAAATAGCGAAGTTCTGTGCTTATCAAGCGCAATCTCAGGCGAGATCAAGCCTATCGGGAAATCGGTTTAAGTGGAGATAGGGTGAGCGTCGTAGGCAGACCTCTTGTGCTGACGCACCCCGACAACAAAAGTTGTCGGGACCACCCGTTTTTAAGGGATTGAGTGAGTAAATGTCATAAATATATTTCGATTAAAAAGATTATCCGCGTCTGGACCTTTGAGGTGTTTTCAAGGGTGAAGGGGACTTTTCTGGCTGCTTCTATTTAAGATTTCGATTGGAACATCATTTTAGCGATTTTTATAGATTAAGGTTCAGCTTTGTCAAAGTTTACATAATATATCTTATCGGTCTTTTAAAGGTAAAAAATATATGCCGCCAAACCCCAGGCCTTATAAAGCACTCTCGGTCTGAACCTGATTCCGCCCCTTTTCCTTGGCCAGATAAAGGGCCTGGTCAGCACGAACGAACAGGTCGTTCGGCGTGTCATCCTTGCGGCCGGCTGCCACACCTATGCTCAAGGTAACCTTTATGAAGAGATCGCGGTCGCGGAAGACCTTGAATTCCACCCTCCCAATACTCGTCCGAATCTTGTTCGCAATCCTGGCCGCGGCCTTGAGATTACTTTCCGGAAGAATGACCACGAACTCATCCCCCCCGTAGCGCGCCAGGAAGTCGTCTTTGCGGATGCCTTCGCCGGTCAAACGGGCCACGTGCAGCAGTATCTTGTCCCCGGCGCGGTGGCCGTAAGTATTGTTGATGGTTCGGAATTTATCCACATCAAAGACAATGAGGCTGAATTCCTCCAGCGTTCCCCGCTGAAGGTCTTCCAGGGCCTTTTTAATCTGAAAGTCAAAGGCCCGCCGGTTGTAAACCTCGGTCAGCCGGTCGTGAAGCGAAGCCTTTTTAAACCGCTCCATCTCCTCGAAGGCGGTCTTGCTCTGCCGGGTGAAGTCCTGGTAGCGCCGGTGGACTGATTTGAGCCTTTTCTGGACCGACTTTTTTTCTTTTTCGATCTGTTTGATACGGGCCTCGTCATCTGCCTTTTTTTCCAGGAAATGACGCCTGATACTGCCGATCCGGTTCAGGACCGCTGTCCGGATTTCATCCAGGCTCTTGCCGCGCATCTTAAAGGACTGCTCGATCTCTTGCATGTCCTCATGCACCCGCATCTCAAAATCAACCTCAAGGATCATGAAACGGTCACGGTCCGAATCCAGGGTCTTGACCAGGGCCTTTTCCGTCTCTTCGAGGTGAACCATCACTTCCTGGGAAAAGCGGTACAGTTCCTCTCTTTTGTGCCGCATCAGCTCCTTGATCTGAAAGATCAGATTAAAAATTTCGTGAACAAAAGGCTCGAAATTATCCAGGGTAAAGTCAGAGCCGATGCGGAGCGCCAGGTCCTGAGCCTGCTCCTGGAGGTTCGGATCTTCAAAGCTGGCGATTTCTCCAACCAGGGCCGCCAGGATGTCCCGGATATTGTCTTCCACGTCCTCGGGGCCTGCGGCCTCCACGGCCTTGTCCTCAGGGAACTCTTCAAGTGCGCCGGCATCTATTTTAAATAAAAGGTTTTTCAGCTCCTTGGTCGTATTGATGATCCGGGACGGGACGGTGTGTTTTTTAAGGGTATCTTTGAGGGTTTCCAGTTCTTTTTCCAGGGCGGGTTCGTCGTCATTTTTTGCAAATATTGTTAGAATTAGAGCTAATTCTTTAAGTGATTCTTCAATTTCTCTCGCCTGAACCTCAGTGTACTGCAAATCTTTAAGCGTTTGATTATATTTTGCTGATAAGTCCTTAAATTCTCGGTTCTTTTTTTCTAATTCTTCTCCCAGGTCCGTTTCTTCAGCCGCGGTTTCCTTAAATAAAGAAACCACACTCGGACGCTCCAAGAGACTCTCAGACAGGGTCTTTGAATCAAGCGGTTTTCGCTTTTGCAGCACCGCGCCCAAGGCTTCAATGATTTCTGCCGCCAGAAAACGAACCTTTTGACCAGTTTCATCCGTCATATTCAAACCTTAAAGGGAACCGAAAAGGCTTGGTCGGTTCTGGGCCATTTATGCACCGCGGGAAAAATTGAAGCGCCCTGCCCTGCTCCGGCCTCATCTCAGCGCATCAAGTGATCGTGGAGTTCGGTCAGGACGTCTTGGACCCCGCCGTTCCATTTTTTCTTGAGTCTGCTTACCGTCTCGTCAACCTGCTGAAAGAGCGCCGGTCGGGTCATATCCAGGACCCCGTTGTAAAGGCCCATGACCCGCCCGACCTGATAGTTCAGGCATTCTTCTTCATCAAGGTCGAGGTAGCGGTCAATCGCGGTCAGGATGCGTTCTTTATCCTGAGGTAGCCGTCCTTCCACGTCCTGGAGCATGTTGCCGATATGGTCGCTGACCAGGTAACTGTTGATTCCTTCTAAATTTTCGACAAGGAGCCGGATTTCTTCCACGGTTTCGCTGGGGGTCCGGAGTTCAAACTCACCGGCTTCGATGAGCTGATAAAGCGGGAGCGTTTCTCGGACGTGGAGCGTGCGCAGCCGGATAAAATGGGGGTTGATGGCGTTCAGGACGCGAGCCGTTTCAACGGCGTGCTCCTTCCACATGGCCCGGCCGCCCAGGCCCGGCATATAGTATTCAGACAGTTCCATGCCCGCCTCGATGATCTTTTGGCCGCCTGTGATGTGGCCTTCAGCCTTGACTCCCTTTTTCATGAGCTTGAGCAGGGGGTCGTACCCGCTTTCAAGGCCGATATGCACGCGGCTCAAACCGGCTTTTCTCATCTTTTTCAGGTCTTCCAGGTCTGTGCGGGCCGCGGTCTGGGATCGGGCGTAGGTGGTGATACGGCTGATGCCGGGAATCTTCTCGTTGAGGTAGTCGAGCATGGCTGCCAGGTCGTCGGCCTTTAACATGAGGCTGTTGGCGTCCTGTAAAAAGACGGCCTGGGTGCCGTAGTAGAGCCAGGCCACCACGGAGAGGGCACTGTAGTCCAGGCCCGGCTGGTCAAAGAAATGTTGCGCCACCTCGCCGGTTACCTGGCCGGAGTGGCCCATCTTCCATGACAGCGCCTTGGCTTGATTGACGATTTCAGCCACGGTGTCAATATCAGCCTTGACCTCGTCCACGGTTCTGCGCTCGAATTTACCCCTGGCCCTGTAAGTCGTGCAAAACAGGCACTGGTTCCAGTTGCAGTTGCGGGTGACTCTCAGGAGAAGACTTCGCGCTTCACTTGGCGGGCGAATGGGACCCTGTTCAAAGGCGAGATGTTTCATAATATTCGTTCAGATGTCAGCCTGCTGTTTAATAAATTATTCATCATCATCCGGGTCTGATTTTGATAAGACCGGAAACTTCATGAACGGCACCCCCTCCTGGCGCAGCATCTCCTCCTCCTGTTCGGTGCTCACGCCGCGGATGCTCCGGCTTTCAGCCACCTGGTAATGGATCTTCAAGGCCTCTTTGGCAAAGTCAGCCCCGACATTTTCAAAGTTTTTTTCAATGAATTGTGACAAGGCCTGCTCAGGAGAAGATTGGCGTTCTGGCGCCTGACTCGGTTCGCGGTGACGCGCGATGCCAAAGGCGGAAGGCGCGCGGCTCACTTCAGTCGAACCGCAAGCCGGACAGGAAATCAGGCCTTTTTCCTTTTGCTGCTCATAGGCCTGAGCGTTTTCAAACCAGCCTTCAAAGGTGTGGCCCTGGTCGCATTTCAAGTCATAAGCAATCATAAAGTCAAGGATACCAATTTTTTAATGATTTTACAAGACGCAGGCGGGGATAATCCCTTAAAGCTCCTCCCGGAGCTGATTCACCACGCGCCGAATCATAGTTGCCTGTTCACCCTGCGGGTTGAGGGCCAGGTAATCCTCCCAGGCCTTGAGGGCCGCTTTTTTATCATTGAGGTCGTGCAGTAAAACGATACCGAGGTTTAAGGCTGAATTCTGGTGCAAAGGATCGGCCTTTCTGGCCTGGCCCAGAAGCGACACCGCTTTCTTAGGGTGGCCGGTGCGGCGAAAGACAATGGCCAGGTCTGTCAGGACGTTGGGGTCGTCGGGTCTGATTTTAAGAGCCATCTGATAGTATCTGGCCGCTTGATCGTAAAGATCGTGATCAAAACAGAAATTCCCGGCCTCAACCAGGGTTTCGAAATTGGCAGGGTCGGCCTGGACGCGCTGCTCAAGTTTAGCCAGTCTGGATTGAAGCGCTTCAGAAAGGGCCTGAGCCGGTCTGGCGGCTGTCCTCTGTTCCGGGCCGAGTCCCGGGGGCGGCCCCTTATAGGCCGCCCAGATCAGCCCGGCCACAAAACCTATGGCAAAGGCCACCATGACCGCTATGACAACGCTGGACTTCTTCATGCCCTAGGTTATTTCTTTCTTGTCAGCGCTTGAAGAAAGGCGGCGCACCAGGGTCATGGCAAAGTTTTTGAAAAAAAGAAGCTGAATTGACTCCGCGGACTTGTTGAGCAGGGTGGCGCTGATCTTCATCAGGATGCAGTCCGTATTCGCGACCACCGTGGCGACGCGGGCCTGGTTGGCGATATAGGACATCTCGCCAAAACATTCTCCCACGCCAATCGAGGCGATGTTTTCGCTGTCTTTCATGACTTTGGCCTTGCCGCTCAGGATGATGAAAAAGGTATCGTCAATATCCCCCTCAGAGACGATGACCTTGCCAGAGGCGGCCTTGACAATGTCGCTGGTAGCGACCAGCTCCCTGACCTGATCCTTGGAGAAGTGCCGAAAAAACGGAACCTCGTGCACAATCTCAACCACGTCCTTTTCCTTCCTGACGCTCCCGGTGATATTACTGATGGCCAGCCGAATATCATAGGCGAACTCGGTGCAGGTCTGATACCTGTCCTGCTGCTCCTTGGCCATGGCCTTCTTGGTAATTGTATTCAGGACTTCAGCTAGTTCCGGGCGCAAGCTCAAAATGGACACCGGCTCCTCATTGATAATCTTGTACATGATGGAAAAGAGATTCTTACCTCCAAAGGCCTGCTCGCCGGTCAGAAGTTCATACATGACGCACCCGACGGAAAAGATGTCGCTTTCGCTGGTAGCCATTGCATCTCTCAACTGTTCGGGGGACATGTAGCTCGGGGTGCCGTAGATGCCTATTTTCGCAGTTTCTTCAATCATCTGCGCAATACCGAAATCGGTGATTTTTACGGCACCCGAGCTGTCAATCATAAGGTTCGATGGCTTGATATCGCGATGGATAACTCCCTGCGTGTGAGCATAATCCAGGGCGTTGCATACATGGAAAATGATCTCCAGCACCTTGACCACCGGCAAAAGATTGTCCTTCTTGCATAATTTCTCAAGGGTGTGTCCTTCCACGAATTCCATGGTAATGTAACAGTAGTCCCTGTAAATACCGGCGTCATAAACGGCGACAATGTTGGGGTGATTGAGCCGACCGGCTGATTGGGCTTCGATAAAAAATTTTTCGCGAGACTTGTCTGAAGCCTGCCGGGATATCTTGACCGCAACGTTTCGTTTGATGTACGGGTCCTGCCCCAGATAGACCGCGCCGGTGCCTCCATGTCCCAGCTCGCGAATGATTTCATACCGTCCCACTGTCTTCACATCTTGAAGGCTGGAAAGGAATTTGGTGTCCACAGATTTCCCGCCCAGTTTTTTCAGGTCCTCAAGCACGCGGGGATTCTTTTGAAAGAAGGTGCCTGTCTTTGAAAGGAATTCCCTGACTTTGTTTTTCTTGCGATCTTTGGCCATTTCATTTCGCCTTGAAACAGAAGATTGATGTTCCCTGAAACCAGGTTCGCCTCCCCTGGCTGAATCTCGGCTCAGCTTCTGCTGGTCTTTCGTAATTTTTCATAGGCCTCATGAATTTCAAGGAATTTTCTTCTGGCCACATCTTTGAGCTCCGGCCCGAGATGAGAAACCTTGTCCGGATGATAGAGCTGAACGGCCTGACGGTAAGCGGTCCGTATTTCCTCGTCAGACGCACCGGGCTTAACCCCCAGGATTTCATAAGGGTTGCTGAGTTTGGTTCGGGTTTTATCCTTGTGATCAAATTCAGCTTGCGCCTCAGAATCAGTCCAGCTAAAGGAGCGGCGCGTGTCTTGTGATGATCTTCCCCATGAAGAAAGAATCCCGGGCAGCCTGCCTCGCCAGAGGTAATACACCAGAATCCCTAAAATTAAAAGATCGTCCAGCCAGCCGACCGGGATAAGGAAGTCGGGCAGCAAATCATAAGGGCTCATAATATAGAGCATCACGAGGATGATCGCCAGCACCTTATAATAACCGAACATCTCAGAACCGCGCCTTTATGATCTCCAGATAGGCACCGCATGTTGAACGGTCTCTCTGGATGAAAACCGGCCGCGGCCATCCCATGCGCCAGCCGTCAGCCTCACGATTGAATAAGGCTGAGTCAGGCAGGACAGGCTCCCAGCCGGGAGCGAGGCCGGATGATATGGCCAGAAAAAAATAAAAACCACCCACAGCCCCGCATAAGGCCACAGTCATTGTAACCTGCACCTCCGCCGCTTCGGCCTTGCCCGGCCAGACCAGGAGGAACGCGACAAGCAAGACCGCCATGGGTGCGGTTTTTCTTAAATCAACCATGAAAAGGATTGTACCATAACCAATGATAATCAAAATAACATTTTTTTGAGCGCAAAGGAAGCCTGGCCAGGTTGCGGGTCTTCCCGGGTTCCGGCTCACGCGAAAATGGCAGGCGTATTTTCTATTTATAAAAATCAGCTGTAGGTCAGGGTGCGAAGCTCCCTGACACAAAACTTAGATTAACTTTATTAAGGAGAAGTTCGCTGAAAAATGTATGAAGAAAGGCAATCGGCGAGAAAGGCGATTGGATGGACGCCTTGAGCAGGCCTCGTATGCTTACGCACTTTGACAACAAGCCAGGGCCACCTGCCCCATTCACCTCTTCCGAAGCCGCAGCATCCACATTGGCACTTCCCGCATATACTGCTCATACTCCTCGCCAAAGCGCGCCAGGAGCAGCCTTTCTTCATAGCGCGAGATGTAATGCAAGAACCCGATCGCAAGAACCCACACCGCTGCAGCAGCCAGTGACATGCTCACCACCAAAAAACCAAGATAAAGCAGAATCTCGCTCAGGTATACTGGATGGCGAACGACACTGAACACGCTCTTCCTGATCACCTCAGGCTTCTCTCTCTCCTCGCCGAAAACGATAGACAGGCCCGTTCTCGCCAGAAAGCCCGATAGAACAAATAGAACGACTCCCAAAGGTATTCTGACGCCAAGAGGCGCGTACTGGTTGAGGAAAGTCGTGTAATTTAAAAAGAACGTGTCAGCTATCCACGTCGCTGCAAATAGACAGGCCAAGACTAACTGCCCGATATCGCCGACTACATGCTCCCCGGTAAGATCACCCCACCGCTGGTGTACGTTTTTCTGCATATCCTGATAAGCCATGTCTTTGCCTTTCTCGCCTAATTTCTTCATAAGGGGGGGACGTTCTTTACTTTTTAAGTAGCTGTAGGTCAGGGTGCGAAGCTCCCTGACACAGAACATGATTAATATTGTCAGGGAGCCCCGCTTCGCGCGCCACCCTGACCTAGAAGCTGGTCTCCAGGGTGATACTTGTCGCTTCGCGACCTCGACAACAAAAGTTGTCGGGGCCACCCGCGGAAGATAGAAAGCAAAACATCACCAAAAATCTTTCGGCCTCTCAGGCAAGGCTCTATCAGCTGGCCATCGATAATAATCGGAGGCTGCAAAAAATCATCGAGGAAATGAGAGGATTATCACTCGAAATACTTGAAATGGAAACAACAAAAATTTCGAGATGATCTATTTCAACTCAAAATTGAAGCTCCCTGCTGCAAGCAGCAGGGAATCTTCCAAATGCAAGGAAAATTGGACCATTTTAATTTCGCTCGCTAACCCCGCAGCAAGCTGCGGGGAATGCGCTCGCAGGCATTTTCAAGATTATACCACATTTTATCCAAATATGAGCACGAAGACATCTAGCTATCCCAATAGCCCTCAATGCTTACCTGTTTCCCGTAGCCGAAAAGCTTTTCAGCCTGGAGAACCAGTGAATCGAGAGCCGGGAACCGCTCGATAAACCATCGGGTGGTCTCGTGTAGGAAGTCCAGTGGTTTGTTGAACGGGCAGGCGCGAATGCAGATGCCGCAGTCGCATCTGGATTTCGTCCAGAACATGTGACACTTCTCGCCATCCACATACCACTTTAGGGGTCCATTGGAATTGCTTATATTATGCCCTTCGGTGGTCCGTTCTCCTTCGGTTATGGCTTTGCTGGGACATTGTTCGGCGCATCTTTTGCAAACGTTGCAAAATTCCATCACACCGAATTCAATCGGTTCGTCACATTCGAGGGGCATATTGGTAAATATTTTACATAAACGGACTCGCGGTCCATATTTCGGCGTTACCAGGATGCCGTTTCGACCGAGTTCCCCCAGCCCCGCCTGTATGGCATAGGGAATGCTCATGGCCGTGTCGTTGCCGCTCGGAATCGCCTTGTACCCCAATTGCCGGATAAACTGCGCCACAAGGCCAGCCGTGACGGCCATTTTGGAGTAACCGTAGCCCGTTCCCGCGGAACCAAGGTAGGTTGGCAAAAATCTCGCATGCTCGTAAGGCATCTCGACAGCAAAGTTGATGACGTATTGGTACTCATCCGGGATGTCTATATCAAACTCGACACACTCGTTCAGACGGTAGCCTTTGGTATAAATCCATCTCTGATCGAACTTGCACACACCCGTTGACACCGCACCAAAAAACTCAGCAGCTTTTTTGATAACACGGCTGTTATGGGCCGGATCGGATGCGTCAAAGGGCGTGTCTCTGTCTATCCTGGCCATGCCCCGTATCACATAATCATTGTTCCAGTCGAACATGAGAAATTGCCCCCCTGATACCCCTTTGGCATATCCCTGCTCAATGGACCATGCTGCGTTTCGAAGGGCCAGATTCTCATTGATTGCCCCGTTCCTGCCGTCTGCAGGGATCACGCCGTTGAAATCCCGCAGGTGCCCCTCGAATTTCTTGTCCCACCACATCCGTTTGAACATATCGTTCTTCTGATTAAAAGGCATGGCATCTCCAGCTCGGTACTTAGCCTCAAAATCCATCTTCCTGGGCATGTAGATCCTCCTAAAATTTGAATGCAACTTAATATAACTAATCGTTTATGCTATTGGAAGCCATGACTTCCCTGTACCAGTGGGCGCTCTGCTTGAGCGTTCGTTTCTGGGTCTTGAAATCTACCCGCACAATGCCAAAGCGGGGGATGTATCCGACAGACCATTCAAAGTTGTCCATAAGGCTCCAGACGTAATATCCTTTGAGATTCACTCCGGCCTGGATGGCGTCAAGAGCGGCGCGGAGGTGATCCCGCAGGAAGTTGATGCGGCCCCAGTCGGCCACAAAGTCCTGCCTGTCAGGGGTATCTTCAAGCGCCACGCCGTTTTCTGTGATGTACACTTTAGGATTACCATAATTTTCTTTGATATTGAGGAGCACCGCGGTGAGTCCAGGCGGGTTGATACCGTTGCCCACCAGTGTAGTCCGGCCCCAGCCCGGCGCAGAGATGGATTCCGCTTCCGCCTTGAGCATGGGGCTGCGCAGGGAGTAGCGAACCATGCTGGTGCGGTAGTAATTCACTCCCAAAAAGTCAATAGGCTGTTTTATGAGCGCCAGGTCCCCTGCCCTGACCTCAGGCGCATGCGGGCCGATCCAGTCCATGAGCATCTCGGGGTAATGCCCTTTGAAGATCGGGTCCATGAACAGGGCCACGTTTTCTTCATAGACACGCTGGCAGGCGTCCTGGTCCGCTTTTCGATCTCTGGCTGGCAGATAATGCCCCTGATTGAGGACAATGCCGATCTCGCCCTTATAGCCGCCCTGGCGAAAGAGCTGGACGGCCTGGCCGTGAGAAAGCAGGAGGTGATGCACGGTCTGAAAGGCCTGGGAATAATCAGAGACGCCCGGGGCCAGGATTCCCTGGGCGTAGCCTAAAAAGGCGATCACGTATGGCTCGTTGTGGGTAACCCACATCGGGACACGGTCGCCCAGCCGGTCAAGCATGAGGCAGGCATAATCACCAAACCAGTTGACGCTGTCGCGGTTGACCCAGCCGCCCCGGTCCTGCAAGGCCTGAGGCAGATCCCAGTGGTTCAGGGTGACGTTGGGCATGATACCAGCGGCCAGCAGCTTATCCAACAGCCGGTCATAAAAATCCAGTCCCTTCTCATTGACCTCGCCCGCGCCCTTTGGCAGGACACGCGCCCATGAAATCGAGAAGCGGTAAGACCTTAACCCCAGGTCCTTCATGATGGCCACGTCTTCTGGCATTTGATGGTAATGATCGCAGGCTAGGTCACCGGTCTCGTTGGTGAGGATGTTATAGGGGCCATGGGAAAAACGATCCCAGATGTTTTCGCCTTTGCCATCTTCGTTCCAGGCCCCCTCGATCTGGTATGAGGACGTGGCCGCGCCCCACAGAAAATTTTCAGGAAACTTCCTGACGCTCATAAACCGTTACCTCTGCTGTTTTATTGGCCTTCGGGTTTGAAGTACTGCATGGTCCCATCCTGAACCACAGCCACCTTTGCCTTATCCGGGAAATCCGCCTCCAGGATAGTCAGAACCTCGGACCAGGTTTTCACAAAGACCGCGTCATGGTTCTGACAGATCATATCAAGGGAAGTCCGGTCAGGGTTTGGCGACAGGACGATCAGTTTTTTCATGAGGTGCTGTATAAAACCCCTGGGCCGGTGCGTATGGTGGCGGCCGCCGTAATCGCTGCCCCAGGACCGAAAGACGTAGTGAGGCACCTGTCCCTCCGGGGCGTCGGAAATCAAAACCGCGGTCCCCTCACCGCGTTTCATGAGGCTTAGGGCCAATACAAGGGCGATAACCGATTCGTTGGCCTTGGCATAGGTGTTACAGATGGCTATATCGTATCCGGTTGCAGCGGCCAGTCCATAGTGCCTCTTCGCCTCTTCCACACCAGCCGCGTGAGCGGCCCGGAAAGGCCCGGCATAAAGATCCGTAATCTGAGCCCGGCGGTTGATGAGGCAGTCCACCTTAAAATTAAGGCCGACCATGTCCGCGGCCGCCTCGCATTCGGGCCGCATGATGTTGTTGTCGTAATTCCCCAGGCCGGTGCTTTGCGGGTCGCGATACTGCTGATTGTGAAACTGGTTGATCGTCTCAATACCGGCCACTCCCGGCAGGATAAGCTTGGCCCCGCCGCCGAATCCTAACTGCGGATGAGGCGTAATACACCCGATCCCGATTTTTAAGTCGCAGGCCATAAACTCGCGGTTGAACCAGAGTTCCACCCCGGTGGGCGTCCGCCCGACCGGAACGGTGTGCTGGAAGGGATCGTGATTGTAAATAACGTAATTTTCTACAATCTCCTCCCCCAGCTTTTTTCGTGCGTTGATCATGTCGTAGGTTCCGTGCGCGCCCAGGGCCCAGACAAAGCGAATCTGGTCCTTTTTCATGCCCGCCTCATGAAGAGACTCCACGATATGCGGCGCGATGTCCTTGACAGGCGTTGGCCGCGTCATGTCGTCAAAGACGATGACGGCCTGTTTTTTCCCCTGGGCTATTTCTTCCAAAGGCGGCCCCTCGATCGGATGATTGATCTTGTCTTTGATCTGCTCAGAGGTGAGTCCGGGTTTATCGAATCCGGGCGAATTCAGATTGTCCACCTCCCAGCGATCGGGCAGTGTCAGCTCCATTTCCTCGTTTTCATACCAGCGTCGGGAAGGAATTGAAATTCTCTGCATCTTGTTCTCCTTTGGTCTGGGGTCTTCTTTTCACCGGCCAGGATATCAAGCTCATGGATCTGCCCGGGTTTTTCGCATATGCTTGTGCATGACTCACGGGTCGGCTTTCCAGCTTCTCCTGGGTCGCTTCGCCACCCGTGCGGCTTCAAGCCTTCATTTTTTTGACACAGTTAATGAAAAAAGACAAGAAAGGAATGGCGAGCCATGTCGCGGCTCGCCATAAAGGTTGGAGATTTGATTTTGCCTTTAAACGATTACAAGCAGTATTTCAGGCTGTTTCTCCCTAGCGCCCGGGATTAAAGGAAGTTCTTCAGATTTGGGGAATCCTCTGGGACCCGGAGGCGGTTTAAGGCTCTTTTTTCCAGCTGTCTGACTCTTTCGCGAGAAATATTAAATCCCTGGCCCACCTCCTCCAGGGTTTGTGTTTCATTGGTATCCAGGCCAAATCGCTGTCGGATAATCTTCTCCTCGCGGCTGGGCAGAATGGTTAAAGCCTCCCGGATTGACTGACAAAGCTCCTCGTCATTCAATGTCTCCAGGGGTGAAACCAGGCCTTCAGCTACCAGAAGGTCGCCCAGGGTGGAACCGGTCTCGCCCCAGGAGGCATCCAGCGATATGGGCTCCTGGGTGAGGTGGACGACGTTGGTGAGTTTATCCACGTTGACTCCCATGACCCTGGAGATTTCAAAGGGGGATGGCACGCGGTTCAGCTCCCGGAGCAGGTTATGGTAAGTTTCATGAAAGGCATTCAGAAACTCCACAAAATGAATCGGGAAACGGATCGTTTTGGCTTTGTCGTAGATGGCCCGGTTGATGGACTGCCGGATCCACCAGGCCGCATACGTGGAAAAGCGAAAACCCTTCTCGTAATCATACTTACCCGCCGCCTTGATCAGACCGATATTGCCTTCCTGAATCAGATCGGTAAAATCCAGTCCGCGGCGGGCATTCATCTTGGTAAAAATAAATACCAGGCGCAAGTTGGCCGTAACCAGTTCATCCATGGCTTCCCGAACCTTGAGCTCAATTCGGGTTATACGGCGGTGCAGAGTGGCGAGATGTTTGCTGCGCGGATATTGCCGGGCCAGCTGCACTGCGCCGTCCTTCATAAACGTCATGACTTCACTTTCGCTCATTCTGGGACGCCGGTTCAATTCCAGCCAGGAAATGATCTCGGCCTTGAGGTCCTTCATCCCCTGGTACTTGACAGGGCTATCCATGATCAGGGATACCATCATATTGAAGCCCTTTTTGATGCGCTTGCCTAAAACCAGCTCCCGCTCGGGAGTGATGCGTGTATGATGCTTCATCTCTGACATGTAGGCATACAATGAGTTCTCTTCGGCGTAGCCGGCTTGCTTATTATCCTTTATGGCGTCATTTGGCAGAAGCCCCTGTATATGCTGATTGTCAGTCTCTTCGTTTGGATCAAACATTGCCTTCTCCTTATCCTGGAACTAGAGATGCATCCCGGCCCAAAGGGCGGCCTGTAAATGATTCGGCGCTCCGATCTTTTTGAAAATGCAATGAACATGAGCATTGACCGTGTCGCTGCTCATGGACAGCTTCCGGGCAATCTCAATATCGCTCATTCCGAAAACGATACAACGGAGTATTTCTTTTTCCCTGACCGTAAGAAGCAGTTCTGTCTTTTTATCAGGCTGAATTTGAAAGTTCCCGGGTTTATCTTTTTCCATTTGTTTCATAAGGGTTTTTTCCACCATTATGATTCGGCGCCTCTCTTTCTGATGAACTCGTATTTCTTGTCTCTGTTAAACGCTTGTCCGTTTTTTCTGACTCCAAAAATGTAATAAGGAAATTTTGTATACATTAAACAACGCTACCAGAGTCCAACAGTTTAAAAAAATCACCATGACGGCGCAATAAGCCGAACGCAGTAATTTAAGGTCATATAAAAGGCAGAAAGACACTAAGACCTTGGATTACTTTGTTCAGGCCGCAAGGCAGCATAATCTGAGGAACTGGAGTAAAGGCGTGCTGGAGCGGGGTATTGAGGAAGCTTATCCGCGGGTGGAGCGATTATTTCAGGTTCGTCCGGTCAGTAAGCCGCACGCTTACATATATCTGACCGGCCATGACCGAGCGAATGGCCTCGGTCAGTATTCCGTGAGCCTGATCTTTGAGGACGTAGCCGCAGGCCCCGGCACTGAGCATGCACTTGACATAAGCCTGGCTCGAATACGTTGAGAGACCGATAACCTTGATGCCCAGGCCGTCAGCCATAATCTGCCGCGTGGCTTCGATACCATTTAGATGAGGCATGGCTATATCCATAAGGATAACCTCGGGCAAAAGCTCCTGGGCCAGCCGCACCGCCATCCGGCCGTCGCCTGCTTCAGCGACTATATCCAGGCCGGACTCATCTTCAAGCAGCCGCCGCAGTCCCTTTCGGACGTCCTCATTATCGTCAACTAGAAGAATCCTGATACTCATGGGGTCCTATCCTTAATCGCTCGTTTGAGACAGCCTGGCGCCAAAGCGGGCTGTTTTCTTTAAGATACAAACAACCTCTTTCCAAAAAAATAGGGCCAGGTCTTATTTTGGCTAGGGAAAAAGATGAACAGGCCTGGAACTAAATGAGGCCTCGAGGAAAATATCGGATCAAAGGTTTTAAAAGATAGGCCTGACCGGGTTACTCTTCTGAGGAGATCAGCCCTTCCCGGATGGCGTATCTGGTCAGTTCGGGCAGGCTGTGAAGGTCCAGTTTATCCATGATGTTTCGGCGATGGGTTTGCACCGTCTTCACGCTCAGGTGCAGGAGTTCAGCCACTGCCATGGACCTCTTTCCTTCAGCCAGAAGCTGAAGCACCTCCCGTTCCCGGGGAGTCAGTTTGGCGGCGATGGTGAAATCGGCGGCCGCCGAACCCGTGATTCTTTCCACCACCACCGAAGCAATGGACGGACTGAGGTAAACCTGACCGGAACTCACGGCTGAAAGGGCCGTGGCCAGTTCCTGGAAAGCACAATCCTTGAGCAGGTAGCCGGATGCCCCGACCTGGAGCATGTCCACAACGAACCGTCTGCTCGAATGCATGGACAAGGCAATGACCCTGGTGCCGGGGCATTCAGACAGGATTTGACGGGTAGCCTCAATACCGTTTAATTCCGGCATGGCCACATCCATGATGATGATGTCCGGCGCCAGTTCCTGGCACAGCCGGACCGCGCTTCTGCCATCGCCTGTCTCCCCGACAATCTCGACGTTGGAGTTCTCCGCGAGCAGAGACTTCAACCCCTCGCGGAAAAGGCTGTGATCGTCGGCTAAAACAACTTTCATATTCATGGCACTCCCTGAAAATCTCGAGATGTTGGCAACATGATATGCGCCCCTGACCGTGACGTCTCACTCCCAGATAGAACGCTCCCGGGGCTCACGATTCTTCCACCTCAGAAGCCGATTGATCATGCTCGATCGGCACCACCAAGGCAACCGTGGTGCCACGGCCGGGTTTTGAATCAATCTCCATCTGTCCATTCAGAGAAACAAGCTGCTCACGGATGCTGAGCAGCCCCAGGGACATGGTTTTGGTGAGCCGGGAGTAAACCTGACTGGTGTCGAATCCGATCCCATCGTCCTTGACCTCGATGTGAATGTGACCGTCTTCTCCCCAGATAGACACCTTCATTTCCCTGGCCTGGGCGTGCTTGACCACGTTGATCATCAATTCTCGAACCGCCCGGTACAGGATTACCCGGCCCTCCTGACTGACCGGTTTGGGACTGCCGTCATCTTCCAGGGTGATCGGAAGGCCGTACTCATCTTGCATTTGTTCGGCCAGTTCATCCAAGGCCGCTTCAAGGCCCAGTTCATAAAGTGACGGGGGGCTGATGTTAAACGTCAGGGTCCTCGTATCCGAGATCGCCGTGTCAACAAATCGAATGACGCGATCAAAGGACTTATCCAGTTCTGTCGAGGCCACTGACTGTCGGAGCTTATTCAAATCAATCTGGACCATGGCCAGCGTCTGGCAGACCCGGTCGTGCAGGTCAATGGCGATACGCCGGCGTTCGCGCTCCTCGGCCAGTGAAAGCTCCATGGCCAGTGACCGAAGCTGCTCCTGGTATTCGAGGATTTTCTTTTCCGCTTCTTTCCGCACCGTGATATCCCGGTTGCTGGCGCGGTGGCCGAGCCAGGATCTGTCAGCGCCATAAACGGGCTGGCAGTAATGGCTGATCCAGCGTTCCTGACCGTCACGCCGAATGATACGGAAATCGAGATGAAAGACATCACTGCTTTTTTTAATATCTATTTTTTTGATATCTAAAAGATGGGCGTGGAAATTTTCCCGATCCTCCGGGTGAATGAGCGTCAGGAGCAGATTCGGGTCCTGCACGAATTCCTGAGCCTGGTATCCGATAATTCTTTCACAGGATGGTGAAACATAAATAAACTTCCCGTCTGTGCCTTGCCAGTACTCCCAGTCATAGGTGAAATCGGCCACGGTCCGGAATCGCTCTTCACCTTCTCTTAACTCCTCCTCAGCCTGCCGGTGCTCGGTGATTTCCTGTTTGAGCTGCACATTCGCTTCAACCAGTTCGGCCGTGCGCTCGGCCACACTCTGTTCCAGCCCCTGCTGTGCCTTCTGGAGAGCCTCTTCACTGACCTTCAGGTTTCTGAACAGCAGGTTAAAAGGCTTCTGAAACCCGGTCTGGATAATGGCTTTATAAATAAGATAAAAGGAAATAATCTTGAACATGTGCCCGACAAGGTTGGAAAGGCCGTAAACGCTAACATAAAAAGTAAAGGACAATTCGGCCCCTATGGTAACGATGATAGACGCAATGAGCAGTTTCAGGACGCGCCTGTCAAAAGCGGCACGATTTTGATAAAGCAGGAAAGCCGCAAATACGAGAATAAGAGATATAATGTATTCGCTGACCTTTTTGAAGGCGGTCAAGCCAACGCCCTCTTGGTAGCAAACCGGGAAGAGGCCCCAGTAAAATATGGCCACCAGCAGCAGGCCCGTGACCAGAATATAGCCCATGAACGTCAGATTGGGGCTTGGCCGCCGCTTGAGGCAAAACGGGGCCGCAAGCAGTGAGATACCTTCGACATACCGGGCGGCAATCCATAGCTGAGTGGGTAAATTTGCGCCATAGCCTTCAAAGATGTTCATGCCTTTATAGGAAAGCATATGCACCAGGTCCAGGCCGCCGATAAAAAGATAGGCGATACCCAGAAACAGAAGGTAATTGTTGTCCAGGAACCGGCGGGAGTTCCAGGCGATCATAAAAATACCGCACGCGATGAAGATGCTGAAAATCTCGGCCAGGCTGTGAAAAAGGAGGTAATTATAGCGGCTGGTCAGATAAAACCCGAACAAAATCAGCAGGCCGGAGGCCATGATTACGTACCGGCCGAAACCGTCAGGATGTTCTTTCACTTCTTTATCGGCGAAACTCATGATACCGGTACTTCCCGGGCTGCCAGTATCTTTTATGAATAAATACGGCAGCACGAATTAAATCAGTAAAGTATTACCTGGCAGGATTGAGCACACTGTCTGTGCTCGCCTCATCAACCGGGCATCGAGATTATACTTTAGAAAGGCAGCTTTGATTTTGTCAAGGATTTCTTTGTCTTCGATTCCAATTGCCAGGCGAAACAAAGGCCTCTGATTTTTAGACTGCGCCTGCCTCGATGGACTTGAGCAGTTCCCTGGCTTCATTGAAACCGGGATTGATTTTGAGGGCTTCTTGCACCGCTTTCTGTGCGTTTGGAAGATCATTGGTAGCCAGGTAGACACGGCTCAAGTTATAGAAGATGTTTTCATCATGAGGATTCACTTTTAAGGCTTTTCGATACTGCTTGACGGCTTCGAGATATTTGCCTTGACGCCGATAAAGGATGCCCAGGGAGTTATAAACATTGATGGTGTCGGGATTGAGGTCAGCCACCTCCTGAAGGATCTGCTCTGCATTTTTGTCCATGTTTTTATCCATATAGATTTCCGCGGCCTTCTGCATGGCCTGCCCGGCTTCCTCATTCTGGCCCAGTTTGATATAAACCTTTCCCATCATTCTGTAGGCCCGGGCGAAGGTGTTGTCTATTTGAGTGGCCTTGCGGAAACAGATGATCGCGTCGTCGTATTTTTCCTGGGCCGTATTGATGTAGCCCATGTTGTAATAGATTTCCGCGTGTTCATAAACGGAAAGAATCCGCTTGAAGGCTGTCAGGGCTTCCTCAAAGTGTCCTTCCTTCATCAGCTTGCGGCCAAGTTCAAAGTTCCTTTCGACCTCGATATGCTTTGGGTCCAATTCGACCTCAATAACGCCCTTGACCTTGTTTTTAAATATCTCTGGAGAGATGGGATGCACGATCAGATCGTTCACCCCGACCTCACCGGCCTCAACGACCTGCCCTCTGGTGACCCGCTCCACAACCAGGACGACCGGCATGGTGTTGTGTTCCAAATCGGTTCGAATGAGCTTCAGAAGAGCGAGGCCGTTCATTTCAGGCAGGTCCCAGGCCGAGATGACAAAATCCACCTTATAATTCTTGAGCATCGGCCAGGCTTCAGTTCCATTTTCAGCCTGGAGGACATTGGTATAACCCATGTCGTGGAGGACGCGAGTCTCGGTCTTGAGAGACGCGAAATCGCTGTCAACTACAAGGAATGTTAATTGACGTAAAGGTGGCAAAATTACCCCCTAACCTGTATCATTCATTGCAGAATATCAAATTTTTCGACTTATGTCCATTGATAAAATTTCAAGGTGTGATATTCCGGGACCCGCTAATGGCTTGCCAGTGGTCTGGCAGTGATGCGGGGGATGGAATAAAAGCCAATATGAGCGGGGAGCAGACTGGATCAGCGCTGCCTCAAGAAGGCCTAACTGGCAATCGCTCGTATCTGGTAGACTCCCTTACTCAGGGCCACGACCTCACCAGACTCGTCCTTGATCTCGCCTTCGAGAATATAGTCTGCCTTGCCTTTTTCATCTGCCTCGGCCTGTATTCGTTCCACTTCATCTTTAGACATCGTTATTTCGATGGTGGCATCGGTTGTAGCCGGGCGGCGGAACCGAATCGAAAGCTCCTTAACAATGGGGTAGTACCTGGAAACGTCAAAGCTGGTTGTAAACAGGGCCCCGCCCGGCATTTCAGCCAGGGTGAACAAGGCACCGGCATACATGATGCCAACGTGATTTTCATTGCCTTTGAGCGGCGTTTTTAACTTGACATACCCGGGCCTGGATTCAACGACTTCCAGGCCCATGCGCTCCACAAAAGCAATTGTTTTCCCGGAAAACTTTCTTATAGTATCGGCTGATATTTTCATGACCTATTCTCCTTATTAAGGATCTAAATCGCTTCCTTGGTTCCCCAGAGAAGCAGGTAGCGAGAAAGACACTGAATCGGTCCTGCCTGTAAGTCCTTTTTCATGCCGGGCGTATTCCGAGGCAATTTTATCGTAATTTATCATCCCTGTTATTCCGTCGAACAGGGCCTGAACATACGGAATATATTCCTCAACTCTAAATCGGTATTGTAGGGGCGGGGTTTATCCCCGCCCCTCAAGTTTGGCCTTTTCATTTATAAGCTCTGATTGAGTTTGGAGTCCTTTTTTAGTTTAAGTACAGGTGTATAGGACAGCTGAAGTCAGCTGAGGTTTCCATTTC
>JAFDHD010000093.1 GCA_019308995.1 Deltaproteobacteria bacterium
TCGTGCAGCTCTCGGGCAAGAAAATCCGGGGCTGCCTGTCCTGCTACAAGTGTTTCGCCAATCAGGATAAACGCTGCTCTGTTGACGACGATCTGAACCCATGCCTCGAAAAGATGATGGAGGCCGATGGGATCATCCTGGGCTCGCCAACATACGTGGCCAGCGTTTCCTCTGAGATAAAGGCCCTCATAGACCGGGCCTGCCTGGTCTCCACGGCCAACGGCGCGCTGTTCAGACGCAAGGTCGGCGCCTCGGTCGTGGCCGTGCGCCGGGCAGGCAGCGTCAGCGCCTTCGACACCCTCAACCATTTCTTTTTATACAGCCAGATGATCGTACCCGGCTCCAGCTACTGGAACATGGGCATCGGCCTTAACCCGGGAGACGTGGAAAAGGACGAGGAAGGCATAAATATTATGAAAAACCTGGGCCGAAACATGGCCTGGCTGCTTAAAAAGATAAACGCCTGAGAGGGATCCGTGACATGGAAGGCGTGAAAGACGCGGGTGAGGCCAGAAAGGCAGGACCACCTGCCTCCTGTTTATGTGTCCCGGCATGGACGGTATGGTCGCTGCGGTCGAAAATGGAAGGACCACCCGGCTGGTCGGATTTTAAAATCAACCACAATTATTTTTAAGGAGGGGACTTAACATGAAAGTTTTAAGAACACCTGACGATCGGTTTAAGAACCTGCCCGGCTTCCCGTTTGAGCCGCATTATGTTGAGGTGCCCGATGGTGAAGGCGGGAGCCTCAGAATCCATTATGTGGATGAAGGACCTCGTGAAGCCAACCCCGTGCTTCTCATACACGGTGAACCGTCCTGGTCTTATCTGTACCGTAAAATGATCCCCATCATCGTTGAGGCCGGTCACCGCGCCGTGGCGCCGGATCTGGTTGGGTTCGGGCGCTCCGATAAGCCGGCTGACCGCAACGACTACACCTTCCAGCGTCATGTGGACTGGATGCACGCCTTCCTGGACAAATTAAACCTGAAAAATATTACCTTTTTCGGCCAGGACTGGGGCGGCCTGATCGGGCTGAGGCTGGTAGCGGAAAAGCCCGATCTTTTCGATCGCGTCGTGGCGGGCAATACCGGGCTGTCCACTGGAGACGCCACCCTTTCGGAGGCCTTCTTGCAGTGGCAGAAATTTTCCAAGGAGGTTCCAACCTTCGATGTGGGCCGGATGTTTAAAGGGGCTTTCAAGACACCACCGTCAGATGAAGTTCTGGCCGCATACGAGGCCCCGTTCCCGGATGAATCTTATAAAGAAGGCGCCCGCATTTTTCCATCACTCGTGCCCACCAGACCGGACGATCCGGCCTCGGAAGCCAACCGGCAGGCCTGGAAGGTGCTCTCCAAGTTTGAAAAACCCTTCCTCACAGCCTTCAGTGACGGAGACCCGATCACTCGCGGAGGGGATCGCATCTTTCAAAGCCAAATTCCGGGCGCCAAAGGTCAGCCTCATACAACCATCAAGGACGCCGGTCATTTTTTACAGGAAGACAAGGGCGAAGAACTCGCTAAGGTCATAGTTGACTTTATTTCCAGTACCTGAGCCTGAGAGGGAGGCGCCATTTCACCTGAACAAGAGATTAAGGATTTATTAACCGAAAAAGGCGCAGGCGTTCCCTTTGTGGCGCTCCATGGAAATTCCACATATTTTTACTCTGGGGGAACATTATCCTTAAAGCTCTGGAAAGGGTGGAGTTCACTATCGAGGAGTAGCCTTGGGAATTTAATGCCCGCGTAGAAATAAAATCTTTAAACCGAAAAAACCCTCACTCACTTCAACTCGCTCACAGGGATGGTGTGGCTCCTGGCGGCATCTGATGGGCGTGGTCTGGGGTATGGTAATCGAGAAAGAATCGGAATCGGGCCTGATACCACCAGGGTTTTGTCATGCTGTTCTCTCCATGTCTTTGTTCTAATATCTTGAATAGATAAGCCTTTATTGAAATTTAAGGAAAAAAGATTTTTCTGTCAAGGAAAAATTGTTTTAGCCCTGTCTTCCAGTTTTTTCACAATATTTACAGTGAAATGAAGCAGTTATAATGTTAAGGGTACGGGCCGCTCTCAAACCCGGTTTTTGCTTGACATTCATATTTTCCATATATAAAATTCTGTTCAATTTATTGAAATAGTAACAGCGGACAAAAAAGCCTCTGAAACCATGGGGAAATAGGATGTCCAGGCCTCAAAATTATCCCCTCTCTATCTCCACCAAAGGAACTCAAGATCACTACACCGGCCGGTGGGGAGTGCTCAAACCATTCTTTGATGAAAAGCTGTCTCCCTGCCGCCATAGATGCCCGGGCTCAATCCACATCCCCAAATTCATGAATCTGGTTCAGGATCAAAACCTGACCGATGCCTGGCGCACCATCTGCGAAGAGAACCCCATGCCCAGGATAACCGGCCGGGTGTGTTTTCATCCTTGTGAGGAAGATTGCCTCAGGCAGAACCTTGACCAGCCCATAGCCATTCACCAGGTCGAGCGTTTTGTCGGGGACTGGGCTTTTAAAAACGGGCTGCGTCACTTTGAACCGACTGGCGATCTGACAGGTCCCAGGCTAGCCGTGATCGGCTCCGGCCCGGCGGGCATCGGATGCTGTTATCATTTACTGAGACTTGGATATCAGGTTTCACTGTTTGAAGCCATGCCAGAATTAGGCGGCCTTCTCAGGTACGGCATTCCCGGCTATCGGCTGCCTAAGGACGTTCTGTCAGAGGAATTGGAAATGATTCTTGGCTCGTGGGTCGGCCTTCATCCGGGAGTGAAAATCGGTCGGGATATATCCTGGGAGGAAATTCAATCTGATTTTGAAGGCATATTTCTAGGGCCGGGCGCTCAGCAATCTATAAGTCTGGGGCTCGAAGGAGAAGAGATAGGAGGCGTCGCGGATGGGCTTGATTTCCTGAAGACCGTGGAGGCGAACCCTTTCATCAGGCCGGGCCAGAGGGTCTTGATTCTGGGAGGCGGCAATACGGCCTTTGATGTGGCGCGGGCCGTTCTGCGCCTTCAAGGGCTGCCTTTGATCCTCTATCGCCGTTCCAAAGAGGAGATGCCAGCCTTTGAAGATGAAATCATGGAAGCGGAGGAGGAAGGGATTGAGGTCCGGACCCTCATATCTCCCAGGGGGATTGTTCGAGACGAAGAGGGGCTGAAGGGCCTGACCTGCGTCAGGAATCGCATCACCGATCTCGGTCCTGACGGACGCCGGGGATTTGTTCCCATCGAAGGTTCGGATCATTTCATGGCCGGGGATTTCATCGTCACGGCTTTTGGGCATCTTGCCGACGCCGAGGCCCTCCCCTCTGGCGTCAAGGTGGTGCATGGTTCGGTGACCGTAACCGCACAAGGCGCTGCCGGGTCTGGAGGAGTGTTTGCCGGGGGGGATGTGACCGCTGCGCCGCGTTCGGTTATCCATGCCCTTGCTTCTGGCAAGCGGGGAGCCTTGGGGCTGGATGCGTATTTCAAGCATCAAAAAGAGGTTCGACCAGATAAGTTCACACCCCTGCCTCTGGTGAAGGCGGACCAGATTAACCTCCATTATTTCAGCCAGAGCTTACGGATGGTTCCTGAGCGGAGACTTGCCACAGAGAGGGTCTCTGACTTTCATGAAATTCAAGCCACTCTTACGCCAGAGGCCGCGGCCCAGGAAGCCTCTCGCTGTGTTAAGTGCGGTTTCTGCAATGCCTGCGGAAACTGCGCCTTCTTCTGTCCTGACCTGGCTGTCTGCCTCGATCCTGGCAATCAGACGATTCTCATTGATGACCGCTACTGTAAAGGATGCTGTATATGCGTCGAGGAGTGCCCGCGCGGGGTCCTGTCCGTGGAGGTTGAGACATGAAAGAACTCCTGACCGGCAACGAAGCCGTTGCGCGAGGGATCGGTCTTGCCAGGGTCGAGGTCGTTTCGGCTTACCCCATTACCCCTCAAACCTCTGTGGTCGAGGAAGTGGCGAAGTTGTGCGCCGCGGGAAAGTTAAAGACGCGGTATATCAGAATCGAGTCTGAGCACTCGTCCATGGCTTGTACGGCCGCGGCCTCGATGACCGGCGTCAGAGCTTTTACAGCCACCTCATCCCAAGGGCTGGCCTACATGCATGAGATGCTTCACTGGGCTTCAGGTTCACGCCTGCCTATCGTGATGGTCAATGTGAACCGCGCCCTGGGAGCGCCTTGGAATCTCTGGTCCGATCATTCCGACAGTCTTTCTCAAAGAGACACCGGCTGGCTGCAGCTTTACTGCCACACGAACCAGGAATGTCTGGACACCTTAATCCAGGCCTTTCGTCTGGCCGAGACCGTTTTGCTGCCAGTGATGATCGTTATGGACGGGTTTATTCTTTCTCACACCATGGAACCGGTGGATGTGCCTCGACCGGAGGACGTGGATGCCTTCCTGCCTCCTTATGAAGCCAGGTATCGGCTCGATCCCAGGGAGCCTCACGTTTTCAATATTCTGGCGGACTCGCGCGATTTTATGAGGATGCGGCGACAGGCCCACGAGGATATGAACAGGGCCGTGGAGCTTCTTGAGGATATTGAGCTTGAGTTTCAAAATACATTCAGCCGGAGCTACGGAGTTTTAGAGGCGTATTTGACCGAAGACGCCGAAGTGGTTCTGGTGGGCCTGGGTGCTACCTGCGGGACGGTCAAGGACGTCGTGGATGAACTCCGGAGGCAGGGCTTCAAGGCCGGTCTGGTCAGAATCCGGATGTTTCGTCCCTTCCCGGCGCGGAAGTTAAGGGAGATTCTGCTGAATCAGAAAAAAGTGGCGGTCCTTGACCAGGCTGTCTCCATGGGCGCCGGCGGGACCCTTTCGCAGGAAGTGAAACAGGCCCTTTTTGACGACCCTCATTTCCGGACACGGGAAGCGCCTCTGGTTTTTTCTTTCATCACCGGCCTGGGTGGGTTGGATATCACTCCCGAAATGCTGGAACGCATCTTTAAAGAAACGATACATGCTTCAGGCCCACAGGAAGAACCATGCTGGATGGAAGATTAAGATGAATAAAGACTGGTGGGAATCCCCGGAATTCCTGCATCCGGGACATGCCTTTTGTGCCGGGTGTGGATTTATTATCGCCTTTCGCCATATCTTGAAGGTCTTGGGTGCGGACACCATCGTCGCCATAACCGCGGGGTGTCTGGGAACGAATTCCGGGTTTTTGCCGAGTTCGCCCATCAAGGTGGCCGGGTACAACACCCCCTTCGCCTCGGTGGCGGCCGCGGCCACGGGAATACGCGCCGCGCTCGACGCCAGAGGGAACTCTTTGACCCAGGTCATAGCCGTGGCTGGCGACGGCGGTACTTATGACATCGGCCTCCAGGCCCTATCCGCCGCAGCAGAAAGAAACGAAAATTTTATCTACCTCTGTTATGACAACGAGGGATACATGAACACGGGCGTACAGCGAAGTTCAGCCACCCCTTTGGGGGCCTGGACAACCACCACGCCTGAAGGCAAGGCCGGACCTAAAAAAGACCTGCCCGCCATCATGATGGCCCATCGCATCCCTTATTTCGCCACGCTCACCCCGGCTTTTCCGGAAGATTTCCTGGCCAAGGCGCGCCAGGCTGAGGCCATCAAAGGGATGCGTTTCCTGCAGCTCCTTTCTCCCTGCCCGCCGGGCTGGGGCATTCCCTCGCAGGCAACCGTGAAGCTGGCTCGGCTGGCGGTTCAAACAAGGGTCTTTCCTCTTTATGAAGTTTATGACGGAAAGAGGATCATTCTCAATTTAGAGCCCGAAAAGGTACCGGTAAAGGACTATTTGAGAGCGCAGACAAGGTTTAGAACACTCTCCGATGAAGAGATGGAGCACGTGCAGAAAGAGGTTGATTTCCACTGGGCCGAGCTGAAGGCCCGGGCCGACTGGTTCGCCTCAAAGGCAGACGATGCAGCCCTTTGACGGATACTTATTTTATCCGCGCTGAGACTGTTCGATTATTTTATAAAGGAGCACACGAATGTCACCTAAAAAATCGAAAGCAAAGAAAACGATTCTCCTGGGCCTTGACGGCGCTGACCCCTTAATGGTGAAGCGTTTTATGGATGAGAGGAAACTGCCAAACCTGAAAAAGGTCATGGACATGGGCACGACCACCGAATCTTTATCAATGCTCGGGGTGCATCCGACCATCACCCCGCCGAACTGGGCGAGCCTGGCCACCGGAGCGAATCCGGGGACACATGGCATCACCTGTTTCTGGAACCACACCATTGGTAAGGACCTGCTCACGCTGAGCTATGGCTTCAATTCACGGCTCAGTGAGGCGGAATTTATCTGGGACGCCGCAGCCAGAGCTGGTAAAAAGAGCATCCTCTTCAACTATCCCACCGCCTGGCCCCCGACCAATAAGGAACATACCATCGTGGTGGACGGCTCGATGGTCGTCGTCAACACCAGGGCCATGGTCGCTCATGAAACCATCTATTATTGCAAGGAGGGTGATTTCCCTATTGAAGAAACCCCGCATTTTACGGATGAGACCGGGGTGGACTGCATGATCGAAGGGGAAGTTGACGAAAAAGACTTTGACGTCTCCGAAGGCGAGGCCGTGGCCACCACCGCCCTGGAGGGCTTTAAGATCAAGGCCCTCGAGGAAAGGCGCGCTGCGGGCATGGGGGCCTTGAGGTACGACCAGGTCAAGACCCCGATTAAACCGGCCCGCGGCTGGAAGAGTGAGGCCAGTTCGGCCAAAGAGGTGGTTTTACCGGTTAATAACGGGCTGGAGAGGCGCTATGGATTGATCGTCGCGGCAGACGGCCAGAAGTATAACAGGCTTAAAATTTACTCCAAAAAGCAGGAGGAGGAGCCTATTGGAGAAGCTCGGGCCGGGGAATGGAGTGAATGGATATACGATCGTTTCAGGATCGCGGGAGAGACAAGGCCGGTGGCTTACAAGATAAAGATACTGAATCTTGAAGAAGACGGCTCAAGCATGGATTTCTATTGTTCCTACACCATAGACCTGTCTAACGATATATGGATGTACCCCCGCAAATTAGGGGCCGAGCTTTACGAAAAAATAGGCCCGATAATGCATCACTCTTACTGCGGGATTCATAGCCTCATGGCCGAGGCGCACGCTCAGATGTATGACTGGTACGCCAGGGCCCTCTTATACCTGATTGCCAACTATGAATGGGAGCTGCTGTATGTCCATGTCCACGCCTTAGATTATGCCAATCACATCTATCAAAATGCAATTCTGGAAGAGCACAACCCGAATTATCAGAAGCACATTGACAACCTGTACAGGTATTACAAGATTTCAGATGATCTTGTCGGAGAAATGCTCAAGGTCATGGATGAGGATACTCTGCTCTTCGTCGTCTCGGACCACGGCGGGATGAGCCGTGAAGCCGGGTGTGAGACGCCTCTTGTGGGCGATCCCCACAGCGTTGCGGGCAAGGTCATGGAAGACCTGGGCTACATGGTTGTGGACCGGAAAAAAGAGCCGCCTGAAATCATCTGGGAGAAGACCAGGGCCATCAGTCAGCGCTCCGGTTATATCTATATCAACCTCAAGGGCCGGGAACCCCATGGCAGCGTGGAGCCTGAGGAGTACAACGCCCTGGTGGAAAAGATAATTGATGATCTCCTGTGCATGAGAGACCCTGGCAATGGCCGGCGGCCGATCGCTTTAGCCCTAAGAAAAGAAGATATGCCCATGTTAGGGCTATACGGGAACCATGTGGGGGATATTTACTTCACCTTCAACTCCAGCTGGACCAGAGTTCATGGCACCCAGCTTACCACAAGCGTTTACAAAGGCACTTCTGTTGGATGCCTGTTCATGGCTGCCGGTCCGGGAATCAAGAAGGGTGAAATTATTAAGCGGCCGGTAAATGTCATTGATATCGTGCCCACCATCTGTCATTTGACCGACATTCCTCTTCCAAGAGATGTCGAGGGTGGGATTATCTACCAGGCTCTGGAAGGGTTTTAAGGCTTAAGCAGCAGATGGGGAGAGGCGTTAAAAGGAAAAAAGACAAGGGGGTGGCCTTTGCCTTCAAGTTTAATCACGGAACTCAATGAAAAAAATTTTGACAGCGAGACTTTTGACAGCGAAGGGCCTGTCCTGGTCTATTTCGGGGCTGAGCAGCGCTGTGGGATTTGCATGAAGCTTGTTCCGCTCCTTGAAGAGCTGGCCGAAGAATACGCCGGGAAACTCAAGGTGCGCAAAGTGAACGTTGATCAATGTCCATCCCTGGCCACAAGGTTCAGGCTGAGAGGCATTCCGGCTTTATTCCTGTTCAAAGACGGCCTGGTCGAGGAGCAGTTAGGAGGGTTTCATGAGAAGGCGGCGCTGGTTTCCGTTCTGGATAAGCATCTTCGTTAGTTTCATGCTGTTCGTGGGCGGTTTGATGAACTTTACAAACGCAGAGACGGGCGGAGTCAGCGGTAAAAAAGGAGGAAAACACATGATCAAATGGGAATCCATCAAGGGGGTTGAGATAAGTCCCGGTTCCGGCTGGGGCCCTGAATTCAATGTTGTGAGGTTGGAAAGGGACCTGGCCTTAGCCAAAGGCATGGGTTTTAACGCAGTGAAGACATGGCTTGTCAGCGAGGCGTATTTTGAACACCGTGAGCTCATGTTGAAAAATGTCAGAACGTTTATTGAGCTTTGTAAGAAGCACGGATTATATGCCAGCTTCCTGCTTTTTCATATGGGCGGAGGCTCCACTCATCCCCAGGAGTTGAACCGGGAGGTTGTTTGGATTCCGGCCGAAAAAGCCCTTAAGCAGTGTTCCGATCTGATTGACGAGGTCGCTCGGGAATCGAATCGTCCGGGCTGGCCGCTGTTTTTTCAAAATTATGTCAGGCGGTATGCCACCGGAACCCTCATTCCCTTCTGGGGTGATCCTTCTCAACTCTACCTTCAGGGCTCGACTACTGATCCGCCTTACAGCAAATGGGACGAGGAAGACTGGCCCAAGTATGATGAATATATCAAGGCGATTTTGACCGCGTTTGGTAACAACGAGAATGTCATCTTGTGGGATGTTATGGGCGAGCCATACATCATCGCCAACTATCCCTGGCTTTTCAAACTCCTGAACATGAAGTTCGATGAGGAGAGAGTAACCGCTTTTCTCAAACACTTCTGCCAGTTAGTAGCCGGTTTCTCCCCCAAGGGAGCTATTACAGTGGGCGCTGGAGGTGTGGAAAGCGTTAAAAGAGTGGAGGAGGTCGCTGGCGAATATACCACCCTGATATCTGTGCACTGGTTCGGACCGGAGCCCGAACAGACCAGGCAGGTGCTGACCGCGGTAAAAGAGTTCGGGGCGTCCGCAGGAAAACCTGTACTGCTTACTGAATTTGGGAACCTGACGCTGCATGATTCCGTTCTGGATGATTCCCGGGTTTTGGGAACCGACGAGGGGCAGCTCAAATATTACCAGGACATTTTTCCTGTTGTTGAAAAAATGGAGATAGGTTGGTTTCTCTACTGCCTGATTACCGGCGAAGGACCATTTGCCAACTCCGGCCTACTTTATCCGAGCGGTCTTAATCGGCCGGCGGCAAACTATTTAAGGGACCGGCTTAAGAAATAAGGCGCGTAAATTGGTAACTTAAAAACTATTTAGGCGTTAGGAGTCTAAGAAACAATGTTAATGCTTAAAAGAAATTAAACTGTTGGGTGTAAAGAAGGAGAAAAAGATGAGGAAAAAAGGACTTATAATTGTTATTGGGTTATTTTTAATGGTCAGTTTATCAGCAGGTTACAGTCTTGCGGCTGATAAAGACACGGTCACGATTGCTATTGCCGCCGCAATGACCCAGGCACTCAATTGGGAGAGTCGGTGGTTAGCTACAGGTTTTCCGAGGATTTATTCAAATGGAGCAAGCGCGAAGGTGACCTGGTGAGAGGTTTGGCTGACAGCCAATGGTGTGGCAGTTCCGAATCACCTTTCCTTCTGAAGCGTGAACAGGGTTGGTATCTCTTTATGACACATGTCGGACCCGGTCACTACCACAGGACCAAAGTGTGGTTCAGTAATGATCCCACCAATTTCGGTACGGATGAAGACCATATCGCTATGCTTTTCACTCATGCCGCGCAAATCATCGAGTATGACGGTAAAACCTGGATAACGAATACGGGATGTCACTCTCCCTACTATCGGGTTGATTTCCCAGATAATATTGGTGTCGAGGTCACGGAATTGCAATGGACCTAGGAGGCCAATCCACAATAGAAGGTCTAATATGATAGCAACTTATTTTGCTTTACCCCCCGTGTTTTGTGGTCGGGCATTCAGAGCGTTGATCCTTGAATTTTTAGCTTTCCTAAATCATGGTACAGGAGGAAGATCATGACCAAACGTATTTTTACGAGCGCCGTCCTGATTCTGACGGTTGCGCTTTTAATGGTTTCTTCATCTACCCAGGCCAAGGAGAGACCTGAGAACACCTTTGTTTTAGCCATTGCCTCGGACATTAGCACCTTGGACCCCAATCATGTCAGGGGCTGGGCTTCGCGAGGCGTTTGGGCTTACATCTATCAGCCCTTGATCTTTGTCAGCGGCATTGATCGGACGCCCCTCCCTGGTTTGGCTGAATCGTGGGACCTGGTTAACCCGACCACATGGAAATTTAAAATAAGAAAAGGGGTGAAATTTGAGAATGGTCGGCCATTCACCGCGGCCGACGCCAAATACTCCATTGACCGAATTTTACGCCGGGTGAACAAGCGCTATCCGGGTTTCGCTACCAAGATGTTTGGTCGGTTCATTGACCAGGTGGAGACTCCGGATGACTACACGCTGGTGATAACTACTAAATACCCGGAAATAACCTTTATTCATCTGATCAGCGCTATTTTCCTGGTGTCTGAGACTTACGTCGAGGAAGTGGGTGACAAGGAAATGGCCAAGAATCCTATAGGCACCGGGCCTTTCAAATTTGTCGAGCGACAGCCCAGCGAATCTATTACCCTTAACGCCAGTGAAGGTTACTGGAACACCAATCCCGCGCCCGGTACGTTCGGCCCGCCTAAAATTGACCGCGTCGTGATGCGGATCATTCCCGAAATGCAGACCCGAATAGCCGCGCTTAAAGCAAAAGAGGTTGACGGTAACGGGGGTATCCAGGTTGACGCAGCCAGAGAGCTGGAAAAGAATCCCGAGATTAATCTTTTTTACACGGTAGATAACAGCCCCCAAATGCTATTGTTCAACTGGCGGGCGGATAAAGACCCTAAAACCGGCAAACCCAACCCGTTTAAGGACGTTCGAGTTCGGCGGGCCCTAAACCACGCCATAGACGTCCCGACGCTCATCAAGAATTATCTCACCGGCCGTGAACTCCGTGCCACCCTGATCGGCTCTGGCGCGGTGGGCTACAACCCTGACGTCCCCTTTTACGAATACAACCTGGAAAAAGCCAGGCAGCTTCTGACCGAAGCTGGCTATCCTAAAGGATTTGAATTCACTTTTCACACGATCGCCAATATGCCGCCGGTCTTCCAGGCCATCCATCAGTACTGGCGTGATGCGGGCCTGAAAGTGAACCTGAGGGTCACCACTGTGCCAGTGATCGTGAACGAGGTCATCCGTAAAAAACTTTACGGGGTGGTCAATTGGAGCGCCGGTCGAGGCCGAGAAACAGCCAAGCAATTCTTCGACTCCACCATGAGATATAATGGAATTTGGAGCCTGCACGCCAAAGATGAGCGGGTCGAGGCCCTGGTGGAAAAACAAGGCAAGGAGTTCGATCAAGAAAAACGAGCTGCATTAATACACGAAGTGGTCAAGATTTTGTGGAAAGACGCCTGGTTTGTGCCTTTGTGGGAGCCGGTGGTCATCAAGGCCATCCGAAAGGAATGGGAATATGAAGACTGGCCGGCGGCGTTAAGCATCTATCTAACCAATTTGTCGCGTAAAAAGTAAGGCAGGTGTTTACAATCAAAAATTTACTAGTTCGGGAAAAGTAAGCTTTAACCTGATGAGCCAGATTTAAGGATAAAATCAATGATAAATCCAAAACTGTCCGGATCGCTAATCAAAGGGTTCATGATCATTGAACTCTTATCCGAATTTCAAGAGATGACCCTGACTGAGCTGAGCAATCGTCTTGAATTGAACAAAAGCTCGGTCCACCGGCTGCTTTCAACGCTGGTC
>JAFDHD010000094.1 GCA_019308995.1 Deltaproteobacteria bacterium
GTCCCATTACCCCCTGCTTTGCCGCAGGCAGCATGGATCAATCCTCCTGTGGATGCATAGAAAACTACAGTAATATTTGACAGTGAGTGTCCAAAAGTTGTTGACAGGTTCCGGAGTTGATTTCGATCGTCAGGAGTTTTTGTGTGCCAGATGTCTGGCTCTACAGGTATACCAATCGATTCTTCCTCAAAAATACTTCCGTCCGGCCTAAATTTAAACCAGTCTACAGAACCATGTAACTTGAACAATCGAACCTTTTTGGATTCACTGTCAAAAAGGGAAGGTGACCAATATCTTACTTTATTCTGAGGACTGCTAAAACCGTCAACAACTTCGATGCCAGAATTTAACAGACACTGCTCTAAAACCGTATCATGGTTTAATGTGAAAATATCCAAACGTGACAAACATTCATCTTGGCAAGCGCCTATGATAGCGTTTAAGTGGTCGAGTTGTTCGGGTCTTTTAGAGAGAAGACACCACGTAATATCTTTAATATAATTAACTGCCTCTCCTGCGATTTCAATAAGTTCCCATCTTTTCCTGATCTCGTTATCTTGACCAATTAATAGATGTCTGATATCAGGTAAAATCTTATCAATTAAGGGCTGTATTGCCGGGTTATCATATTCTCCTCTTTCGCTGTCATAAATCTGGCTGGCCACATAATATAAATCCTCATAATTTGTATTATGGTTGATTGGTGGAGAGTAATAATGATCGATTTCAACTTTTAATCTTTTTAGGAATTTCAAAATCCGTGGGATGTACTCGTCCGGGAAATGTCCGCCATGTAAAGGTTCACCAAAGGAATAGGAACCAGTAGTGAAACGTCTAAGCCCTTCACCAGCAAGAGTGATGTCTGTGATTGAAGCGGTGGATGGTAGGCCTGCCGGTAAAGATATTCCGGAACCTAATAAAAATGCGATTTCAACTGATTTAGCACAAGGCATATAATTTTTAAATATCCATAGCTGTAAATAACCTTTATTAAGTCCTACAATCTGAATTCGGGGGACAGTATACTTAATTGCTAAGTATTTGTTTTCCTTTATAAAAAATCTAGGGATGATCTATTTCATCTCGAAATTCAAGACAACCCAACTTAACCTTCGGCTTTGCAAAGGTTCTCTGTTTAAGGCTTCTTACCACACATCAAATTTTTTATAATTCATGATTACAGATACCAGAAAAAAATTCAATAATTTTTGGTAACTATCTTTTAAGATTGAACCCTCTTGACTAAATTTTTACTCAACTTTTGGATACTAACCCGGCGGGTGGCCCCGACAACATTGTCGGGGTGCGTCAGCACAAGAGGTCAGGTTCAGGCGTTCATCCAGTCGCCGCTTAAACCGATTTTTCATCTTTATCATCCCACCCTGACCTACAAGGCTGATTAAAGAGACAGACGAAATTCTCTCGATTACCGTGGCTTCAATCAAAACAGCAAGGAAGAAAAAATTAAATCCTCAATCCCCAATCCACAATCCACGGATGTGGCCTGGCCGCCTGACCAATCAGGTTAAGAGTTTAAACCCGAAAAATGCAGTTGACACTTTTCCAATGAGCCGTCACTACCGAACCGTGCTTAGCCATGGCTGACAAGTGAAAACTTTTTGACAACCAGGGATTCAATGGATTACAATGCCAAGGTATAAGATCGGCGAGAGATCGCCTTCTGGCAAGGAGCTGCAAGCCTCTCGACTTAGCTCAACGCCTACATTTCAGACCAAGAGCGGCGCCGGGAGGCTTGAAATAAATCAAGAGCGGCTGATGTTGTATAATTCCGGGTTATTAGTAATGGAAAATTTGAACACAATGATATTCTCAAGGAGGTAAATAAATTATGGCGAACAGGCCCAATATTCTTTTTATTTTTCCGGATCAACACCGAGGAGACAGCCTGGGATGCGTCGGGCATCCTGTCGTGCGCACGCCCAACCTGGACAACATAGCTGCCAGGGGTGTCAATTTTACGCGCTGTTATACCAATTCCCCATTGTGCGTCCCGGCCCGAGCCACATTGCAGACCGGGCAATATGTTTGTCAAAATGGCGCGTGGAACAACCAGATCGTGGCGGACCCCCAAAGCCCAAGTTATGTCAGAAACATCCGCGATGCCGGCTATAAGACCGCTGTCATCGGGAAGACCCATCTCTGGCAACATGGGGAAACCATAGGGGCGCATACAAACGACATGATACAGATCGTTAGAGATTGGGGATTCGAGGATGTCCATGAACTCACCGGCCCTATGGCATCCGTCGGTCATGATTCCCCGTATACGGATTATCTCAATGACAAGGGATTGCTGGAGCCCTACCGCAGATATCAGATCGAATACCTCATTCGAAATTATATTCTAAAAAGAACAAAAAATATTCCGGCAAGGTATAAAGAATACATGGGAAAGTATTCCGTTTCCATAAATGTGGATGACGACAGCCCCTGGGATGATCCACCCTTGCCTCTCCCGGCCGAGGACCACTATGACAGTTATACGGGTCAAAAAAGTGTAGATTGGATAAAAGCGTACAATGACGACAAACCCTTCTTCTTAATGGTAGGATTTCAAGGACCCCACGACCCCTTTGACTCACCTGAGGAATACAGGGCCATCTATAAGCCTGAGGAGATACCCCTTGGGATCATGGAAGCCCCTGAGGAACCTGTGCCCGAATACCTCAAAGGACTGCTAAACCTTTCAGGTCTTGATCATGTGACGCCCGCCTACATGCAGAACATGATGGCCGCCTATTACGGAAAAGTCAGCCTGATTGATGATTATGTAGGTAGGATTGTTGGCGCCCTGGAAGAGAAAGGGATACTGGATAACACCTGGATCATCTACAGCTCCGATCATGGCGAGTTACTGGGTGATCACAGGTTGTGCCACAAAATGACCTATTATGAAGGTGCTCTTCACATCCCCTGCATCATCAAACCGGCCGGTGGGGTCAAGGCCTGGCAGTCTACAGGCCTTACAGACCACCTTGATCTCACGGCTACCATGCTGGACATTGCCAGCGCCAAGCCTTTTGAACACTGTGACGGGAGTTCCCTGGTTTCAAAGATCGCGACAGGTCCCGATGACAGCACGGCCCAGAAAGGCAAAGAACAGATATTCAGCGAACTTGGCGGCAATGCGGCAGTATTTGATGGTCGTTTTAAGCTGGTGGCAGAGATAAAAACCAGGGAGCCTTTACAGCTCTATGATCTCGAAAACGACCCCCAGGAGCTGCAGAATCTGGCAAAAGAGGAATCCCTCGAAATCATACGCAAGGAACTCCTCGATAAGTTGGAAAGTCATTTATCAAGCAACTTAGATGAAGAACGATTTAAGGTATTTGAAGCAGGGGGAGAAAGGCGCTTTTAAATGATTGCCCGGAGTACCTATTCTCATTAAAAAACCGACCACTGAAGCGAAGATACAGGATGCTGAGCCTATAAGTCAACTCGGGATTTATATCCAGATTGGCTAATAATCAGGAATTCTGGGTGTAGAACGCCTGTTTCCCCTTGTGGCTTTTTAAAAATAAGCTTCTGCGGGGTAATTGGAGCTAAAATAAAACAATCTCCTGTTATGGGAATGTAGGAATCCGGTGAAAACTAAATCAATTTGTTTTGACGAATTGGACCAGGCCACGGTGGGTCTCTGGAGATTTCACGAAACAAAACAGGAAATACAAGATCTGGAATGAACCATGAATTTTAGGTTTTCTATCGAGGAAGAGGACTTCAGACAAGAGGTCCGTGATTTTTTGGATGAAGTATTGACCCCTGAATTTCGAGCATCCCTCGAAGGGCGTTCTTATTCCAAGGAATTTTCCATGAAGATGGGCGCGACAGGCTGGTTGAGTCTGGCCTGGCCCGAGGAATACGGCGGTCAGGCTAAAAACCACATGGAGCAGCTCATTTTTAACGAGGAAATGGCCCGCTACGAGGCCCCTCTTGAATGGCACCGGCGGGCAAGCCAGCAGCATGGGTTTGCCATTGTGCTTTTTGGCACCGAGGAACAGAAGAAATATTTTATTCCAAAAATCGCCTCGAGTGAGCTGAGCATAGCCAACTGTATGAGCGAATCAGGAGCCGGTTCGGACCTGGCTAATGTGCAGACCAGGGCTGTACGCGAGGGTGACGACTACATAATAAACGGCCAAAAAATGTGGACCAGCGGAGCAGGCTTTTCCGATTACGGATGGATGCTGGTTAAAACCTCTGCCACGAAATCCAGGCACAAGAGTCTCAGTCTATTTTTGGTTGATCTGAGAAGTCCGGGTATTGAGATCAGGCCTGTTCCGGATCTTCGGGCGGTGGCTGGAGACGTTCATGAGTTTACCAGCCAGATCTTTCTGGAAAATGTCCGGGTTCCCAGCATGAATCTCATCGGTGGAGAGAGTCGGGGCTGGTACGTAAACGCGGCGTTGATGGACTTTGAACGTTCGGGCATTGAGGCGGTTGTCAGGAACGAACGCATTATTGATGATCTACTCGAATACTTACGGGCGCTCAAAAAGGAGGCGGGACCCTCGGAGAGACTGACCATACTGACCCATAAGCTGGTGCAGTTAAAAATAGAAAGTGACATCTCCCGGCTACTTTCCTACCGCATCGCCTGGATGCAGAGCAACGGCGAGATCCCCAACTATCAGACTTCCCTGGCCAAGGTTTTCAAGACGGAGCTGGCTAAACGTGTCGCCAATGTGGGTATGGAGATTCTGGGTCTTTACGGTCGGTTGGGACCGGGATCAGGCGGGACCGAGCTTCTGGATCCAAAGTGGGATGAATTGCAGCACGCGATCTCGAGCTTTTTTCTAGGCGTCCCGATAGGCACCATTGCCCAAGGCACATCCGAAATTCACCGCAACATAATGGCACAAAGGGGTTTAGGTCTGCCCAGGGTGCGATAGGAATTGGCTAAGATTTATTGTGCGAAAAGCTAAGGTAAAAATATTTACTGTTTGCCATATATGGAGCAGAAATCATGGATTTTGATCTGAATGAAGAGCAAAACCTAGTTCAGGCAACAGCCCGAAAATTCATGGAAAAAGAATGTCCCATTCAGATGGTCAGGGAGCTAGGAGAGGACGAAAAGGGCTATTCCCCGGAGCTTTGGAGAAAAATGGCCGATCTGGGCTGGCTGGGAGTCAACATCCCGGCCGAGTATGGGGGATCTGGCGGTAACTTTTTCGATCTAGTTCTCCTCACCGAGGAAATGGGGCGGGCCTTATTTCCGGGGCCATTTATGCCGACCGTGGTCTTAGCCGGTCCGATCATTTTGAAGTCAGGGAGCGAAGAGCAAAAGAAAAGATTACTCCCCGAAATTACCAGAGGCCAGACCATATTAACCCTGGCCTTGACTGAATCCAACGGAAGACTTGACGCTGCGAGTATCGGTGTAACGGCGACCCGATCAGGAGATAACTTTATAATAGAAGGAACTAAAAATTTTGTACCCTACGCTCATGCCGCGGACTCGATTCTCTGCGTTACAAGAACCGACAACAATGGGAAGAATAACGAAGGCATAACGCTTTTTCTTGTCAATACAAAAGCCACGGGAGTAAAAATCGAACCTTTGGAGACCATCACCGGCGAGAAATTATCAAAGGTGACCTTCAACCGCGTTGTTGCCTCCGAAGAAGACATGGTTGGGGAGCTTGGTCATGGTTGGTCCGCGGTCGAGGAAACGGTAAGCGAAACCGCTGTGGTCGAAGGCGCGTATATGACGGGCGGCGCCCGGTGGGTCCTGGACACGGCTGTTGATTATGCCAAGGAGCGGGAGCAGTTCGGTGTCCCTATAGGCAGCTTTCAGGCCATTCAGCATAAGTGCGCCGACATGCTTATTGACGTGGACGGTGCGGTCTTTATTGTTTATTTCGCAGCCTGGGCCATTACGGAGAACGCGCCGGAGAAAAGTTTCGCGGCTTCAGAGGCCAAGGCGTGGGTAAGTGATATGGCGCCCCGGGTGGCAGCGGAAGGTATACAGGTCATGGGAGGTATCGGTGTAACTCTGGAACATGACATGCAGTTATATTATAGAAGAGTCAAGGCCTCGGAAGCCGCTTATGGTGACAGCCATCATCACCGCGAAAAATTGGCCCGGATGCTGAAACTATAACTTGAGATTACGCCTGATAACTTAAAAGCTGTGTGTAGCTTAGGCTGTCAACGTTTAAACAGGTAAGTCCTGTACCAAATAGATCAATCCTGCCAGGGTCGGAAGACTCGATTCCGTTTGCCAATCGCAAATAAAAAGATAAAAAATAATCAGGAGGTTTAACTTCACCGAATTGCCATACTTACAAAGCGAACAAATCCCCCTCAATCCCCCTTTAGAAAAGGGGGAGTTTTATTGCCTTCCTTTTTCTATTTCTCGGTTAAAAAAGCCTTCCTTTCTATCCCTCCCCATTTTTAAAAGGGGGGCAAGGGGGGATTTTTAATTGGAGTTCCGGGGACAGTATACTTAACTATTGACATTTCTCCATTTAACTATTATGTTGAATCACATCACGAATAGTAAAAGTAATCGCTCCAGGCGTTTCGCACCACATTACTCAGCGCAGCAACCACTTTGCGGGATGAAATAAATAGTTAAGTATACTGTCCCCGGAACTCGAAAAGGTAAAGGGAATCTTCTTGATCTTTCGGCTGCATAAATCACCACTTCTTGACCTGTTTTAAATGATTTTGTGGTGATATTTATAGCACCTTCTGACCAAAATAGCAAAAAATATTAGTAAGTTATTCTATTCCCCGGGGACGACTAAGTAAGGAAAGTAAAAACCAGGCTGTCAGCTCAGCTTGCGGGCCAGCCTTTCCAGCCCGAACCCTAACGGGTTCATTCCCACTGCAGGCGAATAGGGAGTCTCAAGCGCAGCCAGCCTATCCAGCGGCACTTTCTCCGCTATGGCCAAAGCCATAGCGTTGACCATACCCTTTGTCGTCTCCTCTGAAATAATCTGCGCTCCAACCAGAGCGCCGGTCTGACGATCAGCCATTAGCTTGTAGTGAACGACCTTACCGCCATAATGCGGTCGTGTGCCAGGAATGTTGTTTGTGGTGCATACGATATCCAGCCCTTTCTCTCGGGCCGCCCTCTCGGTAAAACCGACCGTACCTATTTGATAGCCAAAGATTTCAATGGCAAAGGTCATAAGAGTGCCTTCATAGGGGAAAGCGTTTCCCGAAACCAAATTCCTGCCAGCCACATCGCCGGTTCTACCGGCAGTGGTAACCATCAACCGGCGGGTCTTTGAGCCAATAATGCAGTCCCAATTCTCCATGCAATCACCGATGGCATAGATGTCAGGGTCGCTGGTCTGCAAATACCGGTTCACCAAGACCCCCCCTGTTTCCCCTATTTCAATTCCTGCTTTCCGGGCAAGATCAACGCTAGGACTGGCCCCAGTGGCCATGAAGACGAAGTCAACATCAAGTTCTTGGGTACCAAGAATAAGTCGCTTCCTTTTAGACTCGCTTTTTATGCTGCTGATGTTGGCAGATAGAACTAGCTCCACTCCATTTTTCTGCATTACCTGCTCAACCCGGCCGGCCATCTTCTTGTCTAAACTGGCTGGTAAAATATTCTCCATCATGTCCAGGAGAAAGACCTTGCGGTAGCCTCTGGCCACAAGAGCCAGGGTTAGCTCTACCCCGATTGCCCCTGCCCCAATGATGGCGGCGCTGTTGTATTCAGGGATAATCTTGTCCAGAGCTCGGCCGTCAGCAATATTAGTGCTCAGAGTGAATTCATTTTTACCGTCAAGTCCGGGAATAGGAGGAATGGAAGGCATAGCCCCCGGACTTAAGATAGCTTTATCATAAGGATAGCTCTTGCCTCCGGCCATAATGCGCTTTTCCTTGGTGAGGATATCAGTGACTTCAGTGTTTAAATGAACATTTATGTTTCTCTCCTCGTAAAACTTGCCCGGATAAAATATATCGTCCCAGCGGGCAACTCCTTTGAGCACAAAGGGCGGCTCACAGGGGGCATAGTCAATTTCACCTTGGGTGCTAAAAATGTCTATCTGGGCTTGTTTATCCAGCTGTCGGATCCGTCCCGAGGCACTCCTGCCTCCGGCGCCAGCTCCAATAATAACCACTCTCATGTCTATTTTCCTTCATGTAATTCGTTCGATATCTGGGATAGCTGTTCGTTCGCTTTTTCTAACTCTTCCGCTGCCTCTAACGCCCGACTGTATACTGGGTCGCTCTCCATGTTTTCAGCTTTCTCAGTCCACTTCCTGAATTTCTCTTCGTGCTTTTTGTTATGCTCAACCCAGGAGGTCAAGATCGCTCTAAGCCTGCCCATTTCGTCTGTGGGGTGACTCTGGAGAATGCCTTCAACCATTGTCCGGATCGTATGCTCAGGAGCTGCGCCGAGGAGTTCGTCAACCTTCTCGCCATCAGCAAAAAACATCTGCATGGGTATACTCATAATCTGATATTTCATTGCTGTCCGTTGGTTCTCATCCACATCTATCTTGCAGAACTTGAACCGGCCGTCATACTCCTCTGAAAGCTTGTCATATATCGGAGAAACCATCTTGCAGGGCCCACACCAGGGGGCCCAAAAATCTATCTCTGTAGGCAGGTCTGAGTTCAAGACCTCCTCCTCAAAACTTTGATCGGTAACTTCTACCACGTTGCTCATACCATCTCCTTCTTGATTAATTGGCGGGTGGCCCCGACAATTTATTGCCAGGGTGCATCAGCACAAGAGGTTTAGTTAGGGGGTTCATCCAATCGTCGTTTAAACCGACTTGCCATCTTTATCATACCAGGCCGAGATGTCAACCATTTGCAGGCCAGGGTGCGCAGCGGATAGGCCTGACAAGTTATTGTCAGGAGGCGTCAGCACAAGAGGTCTGCTTCAGGCGTTCATCCAATCGCCGCTTAAACCAATTTCTCATCTTTATCATACCACCCCAAGCTGCCATACTTACAAAGTAAAAAATTCCCCTTTAAAAAAGGGGGATTTTTTATTGCGCTCCTTTTTTTACTTCTCGGTTAAAAAAGCCTTCCTTTCAATCCCCCCCTTTTTTAAAGGGGGGCAAGGAAGGATTTTAGTGTAAGGAATGGGCATTTACAGATCAGGAAACGAAGCTCCCTGACAAAAAGAAAAAAAGTCAGGGAGATCCTCTTCGCGAGCCACCCTGTCCTACATGGCCAAAAGACGGTCAAGGCCGGACCCTGCCGCACCAGTTGGGGGATACTGCTAGCGTCATGGGGAAGTAAGCTTAAACTTTCCCCTTCTATTTTCCATACTCTTTGATAAGGTCGCTGAACTTGCCGTAAGTGGACGTCCGCTTCTTCAAGGCTATGGCCTCGATTACCTTCAGGTTATAACCCTGGTCCAAGGCGTCTCCCCGCTCCCGGTCGTACCAAAAAAAAGCCTGGGTCCAAAACGGGGTCACCGCTTCCAGGCCCCAGATCGAAGCGTAAATGGTGATCATCTCCAGCCAGAGGCAGTCAATCCGGGCGAACCTCTCCAGCCCCACTCCCCGGGCCATTTTATAGTCCAAATCCAGCCCCGCCTCGCTCCCAACGTACGGCGGCCTCCAGGTCTCTTCGATATAGACCGCCTTACCGGCCTTTTTAGCCTTCGGAATCATCCGGTTTACCGCCACCAGCCCCTTGACGGTATAAATATCGAAACTTATGGATTCGAGTTCCTCGATCTTCACGAACTCAGCAAAATACCTTTCCTCGCCGGAATGAACGCCCGCCCCAATCCTGGACCCGGGCGAGGCCATCTTGACCTTCCGGGCCATCCGTTTGACAAAATCGGCCCAGACCCTGGGCCCGGTCTCAAACCCCATCCTCATGGACTGAGTGGACGGCTCGTGAGCCACCACGAAAATATCCGGCTTATATCTGTCGGCCATCATCAGCCAGGCCTTTTCAGCCTTTTCCTCGAAATCCTTAAAATTATCCACCCGGTGATAGACATAGGCATAGGCCGGATTAAGGGCCAGGGTCAGGCCCTGGGCCCGGATGAATTCTATGAGGGCGTCATATTTTTGTATGGCTTCCATGTCCCGGTCCAGCCAGGGATACAGGCCCATGTTGATATCCACGCCCTTAACGCCGGCCTCTTTTAAGGCCAGCACTTTGGCCTTCAGTATGTCAAGGGGCATGTTTTTAATAGCGGTTTCATGGGCGAAAAAAAGATTGGCCCTGAATACGAGCTTGTTTGGCGCCTTCGGCCTGTGCCGCTTGATAATGGCCTGAAGAGCTTCGGTCATGGCCTTGATGTATTCGGCTTCGGTCAGTTCTTCGGCCTGTGATACCGCGCTTGAGCCAAAAGAGAAAAAAACAATCAGCAGACCCGTTAAAAAGACCGTCGAAAATTTCAGCCTGGTTTTTGGCATTATGAAAACCCCTCCAATTCCGGGAGTTCCGGAACTCACAGGGCCACCCGCCCTTCTTTACTCATTATGTTCTAATTTATCCAGCGCCCTCTCGAAATATTCGTTTATCTGCCGAGAAAGCTTGAGCACGTTTTGCAGGTCATCAACAACACCATCCTGATGCGCATCTTTTGCCCTCTCGATCCATGTCTGGATATTTTTCACATGTTCCCTGTTGTGTTCCAGCAAATAGGGAAGCCCGAGCTTCAGTTTTCTTAAATTTTCACGATGAAGTTCATCCATGTCCTCCATGACCCTCGCATTTCCTTAGTATCACATAGTTCTCCATAAAGTTGACTTCGGATATATAGTAACCTTCCAGGTTCTTACTCTCTCCGAAAAGCGAGCGGACCTGAACATTTTCACCATCCACACCCACTAGTCCGGCTTCTTCCAATACCAGCTTATCCTGCTTCTTTTCTTCGATATATATGTTTGAGAGGCACATAATCCCTCCTTTTGGGAAGCAAAGATGAAATCAGTTTATCAATAATCATGCGGAATACCTTTAATATGCAAGAGCAAATGTTCTTTATTACTATCCAGATCATCGAGCCATCCATAATTCGCGTCACTTTTAGAGTCCAAGTCTTTTATATATGGCTTGATATCCAATAGAGGGGTGGTATCAAATACGTCTAATCCGGAGGTAAAAATTTCATTGTTAACTATTTTCTTTAAGCGAACAATGCTAATCCCAATGGGATTTGGCCGAACAGCAGACCTGGTGGCGAATAATCCTACCTTGGTCCCCGGAGTCCAGCTGGGACTTTCGATCATAGAGGGGCTGCGCATTAATCGGTGGACATAGTATATAACATAAATATACTGAAAACTATCGAGGTCGGTGAGACCGTCAATATATTCCTCGTCCAGTACGATACGAAATTCGCCTTTGTCCTCGTCCACGGGCTGATAAGGCGCATTATCTATGTACGGTGTTCGAATTACGCCGATTTGCTTGAGTTGAAATTTTGCAGACATATCTGTTCCTTCTACGGGTTTCACCGCCAGGCTGCATAAATATTAGACGCAGCGGACATGCCAGATCATGGTAGCAAATAAAACTAGTCCCATTCATATCGCTTATTTATCGAATTTACTTCTTAAATGCCGCCCGCCTTTCCTCTTTATCATTTTTATCACCATCAATGGCGGTGTGCAAGTACAAGAGAGCCAGAGTGTCAGTCATGAGTTCCGGGGTGCGCCAACCCAGGAAGTCTGGCTGCGGCGTTCATCCTATCTCCACTCCAACCGATTTTCCATCTTTATTATACCACCCCGAGGTGTCAACCATTTGTAGGTCAGGGTGCGAAGCTCCCTGACACTCAAGTTTGGCCTTTAATTAGTGCCTGTCCGGTTTTCTAAGTATTTGGTTTAAAAGTAAAAAAAGCGCATTTTATGCTGGCCATTAGTTCTTCGGATAGTGTAGAATAAGTTATAACGTCTTAAAA
>JAFDHD010000095.1 GCA_019308995.1 Deltaproteobacteria bacterium
TAAATAGATTTGGGAAGCTAAAGAATGAAAATATTTGTATTATTAATAAGTTATGCACTAACACAATGTGCCCTCTTAAACTAATTTGCCAACTCTTTTGGAGAAGAACCTAATATTATTTTATCTAAATGTCAAGTAAGATCAAAAAAATCGGATAAAATTATCCTGTCAGAAAAACCTGCTGGCGAAAAAGAGACGATCGACTAAAGGGCCAGATGAGGCTCGAGATAGTTATTCATAATATCGTCGTAAATCTCTTTATAAGCCGGGTCATCTACCAGGTTCTTCAGCTCATCCGGGTCCTCCTTGAGGTCGAAAAGTTCGCAAGGCGTGCCTGTGGTTCGGTCAATGACCAGGCGGTATCTCTCGGTCGCGGCCATGACCAGATAAATATTTATACCGCTGGCTTCAATAGCGCTGAAGCCCACTTCTCGAGGAGTGCCTTTACCTTCCAGAAAAGGCAGCAGTGAGCGGGCGTCTGAGCCTGGAATAGGCTCTGCCCCGGCTATATCTATAATGGAACCGGTTAAATCAATTGACTCTATGATTCCATCTACCACCTTCGGTTCTATCGGTTCAGGCGGCCGAATAATAGCAGGGACTAAAACCGATGATTTGTAAAAATTCATCTTGGCCATAAGGTTATGATCGCCTAGCATCTCGCCATGATCCGCAGAGTAAAATAACCAGGTATTATCACTTAAACCAAGCTCTCTAATAGTGCGAATGATATGGCCGATTTGCTCATCTATCAGTGAGACCATACCGTAATACTGTCTGGCTCCCTTGAGGACATACTCATCGGTTAGCAGTTCCGAGTTACTGTGCTTGAAAAGTCTGTCCAGATATCGCCCAGCGACTTCATTGGATTTGATCGGCGGCTGTTTGGGGCCGCGAGGGATATTAACCTTGCTGTAATATTCGGCCCAGACAGGATCGGCCATCAAAGGCACGTGAGGCTCAACAAAGGAAACCATCAGGAAAAACGGCTTTTGACCATCGTAGCCCTTAAGCCAGTCAGTGGCTTCTTTAGCAATAAAGGAGGTCAGGTCGTCTTCCTGTGGCAGGACACTGGTTACGCCATCCCAGTGATTGGGCGTCATCCGCCAGATCGAGCGAATCTGCTCCCTATAGGGTTCGAGAAGTCCCTTGGCCTCCAGGTGCTCGGAATATGGCGTGATAAGATCCACCGTAGGAAAGGCGTGCACGTACCGATCAAACTCCTCTAATATGTAATCCAGGCCGAAGGAGCGGACAAAATCGTTATACTGGCGGAGATCAATCCCTTTTTTGTCAGGTTGTTCCACCATGTTTTCCGGTTTCGGGCTGTAAAAATGCGTCTTGCCAACCTTAGCCGTGGTGTACCCGGCTTTTTGAAGCTGCTTCATCATGGTGGGCCACTCCGGATCAAAGTCTTTGGTAAAATTTTCTGAGATGCCATGCTGATGCGTGTACTGCCCGGTAATAACCGAGGCCCGTGAAGGCTGACACACCGGGCTTTGACAGTAAGTGCGGCTAAAACGCACCCCTTCGCTGGCCATGTCATCCAGGTTGGGGGTCTTAATAAAATCATTTCCAGCACAACCCAAGGCATCATGGCGGTGCTGATCACTAAAAAAGTAGATGATGTTAGGTTTAGATTCTGGCATTCTTTACTCCTTCCGATGAGGTTTGTAGCGCGGTGGTGAAAAGAGTCCTTTTAATTCTTCCACAGGGATTTTTTCGCCGATCTCCTTGGGGAAATAGGCCTTCAGGTAAAGTCCCTGGGGTTTGTTTGTAAAGAGACGTGGCGTGCCTTCCAATTGGCGGTACAGGGAGACAAGTCCTTTTTTTAGTGTTATTTTCGGACCCCGGCCCGTGCGGCTGTAAAACGTATTCTTAATTAATTAAACATGTTACTGACTATGATAATCCAACAGAACTTGTTATAATATTATTTTATCTAAATGTCAAATAAGATCAAAAAAACTGTGTCGCTAGCACATGATATGACCAATGAGGGTGTATCTCCACTGGGAGGTGCACCCATGAAACGATCAGAAGTGCTCCAGGGAATCAGGATGATGCGATTTGAGGAAATTTACAATCAATATCGGTCCCATAGTTTCAGTTGCGAAAATGCGGCTGAGCTATTGGGGACTTCGGTCAGTTCCTTTTACCGGATGAGGCGGCGTTACGAAGAAGAAGGTTTTGAAGATCTTTTGGATCGACGGCCCGGCCGTGGCTTAGACCCAAGTACCGCTTGATAATGATGAGCCCGCGGTAAAGCTGAGGCTGCATGCACCCACCAACATTGACCGTGATATGAAATGCGGGATGCCGCTTTGATGATCCTCCTGATAATCCATTCGATGGACCGCCGCCGAGAGCGGGCTTTCAAAATAGCTCGTCGGAGGCGGCGGTTTCTCCACTTGCGGCATAGGAGTTGATTTGATAGATTAACCAAACACTAGGGGGACACTGTCAATTCAAGTCTGATTCAGGACACTTTAAGACAGGTTCAGATCTCTCGATCAGTATAGTTTGATAGTCCATTTCATATCTTCCGGCCATTAAAGGTTAGATTACTAACTTAAATTCGACCAACTCACTCTCTGATACAGGTTATCAAGATTTTTATTATTGAAGCATCAAAATCATGGCCGAGGTTTTAAGCGCTCGTACCATACCGAACATGAATTCAAACCGCAAAATCATCCAGACCGAGGGCGTTGAGTTGTTCTGGTAAAGGTGCTCCTGTATCTCGGTTCCAACCTCGAGCCTCGTAGTATTCGTCCAACATACGCTCCGTATCTGTCTTGGTGATTATCTTTTGTTTATAATAGTCCATCATGGGCAGCTCCTTCTCACCGGCTTTCATCGGTTCAAACCATAACTCGGGAGCAGCATCGTGCTCCCGGCCGAAACCCAGTCGCACGTTGAGTTGCTTTTGCATATTCCAGGCCCGTTCTCCCCGTCTGAGTAACCTAGCTGGATCCATCTCTTCGCCGGTAATTGCCTCATAGAATTCGAGAAAATAGTCCATGCTCTGGAAACGATGAATGTACAGACGGTGGCATTGACCCAGGGAATTGAAGAGGGAATACCAATCTTCGGTGTGTTTGGTCAACCGAGGCACTTCAAAGGATTCGGCGGTAAAAGTGCGGCTGATGCTTTCATCTGACATGCCGGTCCGCTTAGCGTGGTGGACAAACTGCTCGATTGGCCGGCCTTGCATATAAATGCCGGTTCCGCCACAGGCATAATTTGAACGGCCTGGGTGGACCATCTGGGCGAAGGCCATTGAGTTCATGCTGTCCGGCCGTGGGTCAATGAATGGCGAGCAGCCCTTGATGTGGATGGCCTGCTTTTCCGCTTCCGGACCCAGACGCTGGGCTGCCCCCAACGGCCCGTCGGCCATGATGTCGCCGAAACCTTCACGCCGGGCGGTCATCTCGACCAACCTCAAGACCGTGTCATAGTCCTTATTAATTTCCATCCCACCCGTCTGATTCTTGGTCAGAATGCCCTTGTCGTAAAGTGAAACCATAAGGTTCAGGACGTTATTAAAATTGATGCGGCATATACCAAGACGATTAAATACGGCCACCCGATTGACGGCTCGGTTGTGGTTGTCCAATGGTGTGGCTGCGCTGGATTCATCCTGTCCCAAAAAATCGGTCATATAGGCTGTGCTCGGTGAGAATTCTCCCTCGCGCAACCGTTTAACTTCTTTGTCTGCCATGGGGCAACTCGGGCAGGCTAAAGCCTGGCGGACGGCGTTGTGGATATCTTCCCAGCTCCCACTGCTTCGACCCATGGCTGAAAGCCATTCCACGGTCATGGCAAAAGTTCCGCCCTTGATTAATTTGGGCCTCAATCGGTAACTCTTAACTTTCTCCATCATCCTATCAACTGCCTTGGTCAGCCGTCTTCGATCAGCCACATGGAGTGGTTGATCGCCCTGGCAGGCCACCACGGCCTTGAGGTTCTTGGCACCCATGACCGCGGGTAGGCCACCGAAACCCAAGGACCCGCCCTTGTCGATAAAGGTCACCGAGATGCCGACACGATTTTCGCCAGTCAGGCCGATAGGAATGATCGAGCAGGGTTCGTGACGCAGTCGCAAAGCATCCACGGTTTCATAGGTGTCTCGTCCCCAGAGATCGTCGGCCGGAAGGATTTCAACGTCGTCGTTGTAAATCTTGAGATAAACCGGATGGGCAGCCTGACCGGTGATAACCACATGATCGTAGCCCGAGGTCTTGAGCATTAAAGAGAAATGACCGCCGCCGCAGCCCGTGCCGATACCGCCTGAAAGAGGCAGTTTGGTTGTGATCGACAATTCGGCCGACCCAGGAACAATGGTTCCGGAAAAGGGGCCGGTGCCAATAATAATGGCGTTTTCCGGGGACAGAGCTCCTGCTTCGGGGGGAATCGCGTCCCAGGCCAGACGGGCGTTCACCCCCCAACCGCCAAGGAAACTCCTGGCCATTTCCGGATCCAGCGCCTCGGTCCGTGTTCGGCCTTCAGTCAGGTCCACATATAGTATGCGTCCCATGTATCCGTTCATGTCAGGCTCCTTTCACTTTTTTCTGAATCAGGGCCTCGTACGGACAATGACGGGCGCAGATGCCGCAGTTGTCGCAATCATCCTCAAAGGCGACGGCGTATTCTGTGTCCGCGCCCACCAACCGCCGGACACTGATCCTGGCCTTACTTGGATTGAAGGCCTTTTCAAATCTCAGCGAACAACGCAGCTCGCAAATTAGACAACCGGTACAGCGTTCGGAGAAAATCTCGATGGGCTGTCCTTTCTTCTTTTTTTCCATTAACTCGATCTCCCTTTCGATTAAGCCAAGATTGAGTACCAGTTGCCGCGTTGATCTGGTTTTTACACCGAGTTAGCCAAAATATCAGCTTCTTATAGAAAAAGGGCGTTATTTCAGTTATACATCTCATTCAATCGGTGGAGGATTGGCTGGGCCTCGCGCACAATGCGCTCAATCAGATCACGGCACGTGGGAATATCATCTATCAAACCCGTGCCTTGCCCGGCCGTTATCGAGTTTGTCTCAAGATTTCCTCGAATGAACGCGTCCACGGTGCGATTGCTTTGAACATTTGGGTCTGGTTGTTCCTGACCGGAGAAAGCTTCGTCATATGAAGGACGGCCGTCCTTTTGAGTAAAACGGCGGTTAAAGGCGTCGTTGATAAGCAGCCTGACCGATCCGCGGCGTTCCTCGACAAACCCCCGGTCCCCGACGCCCGCGCCGGTTTTTAATGCAGGACTCCCGTGCTGGACGGCGACGGTACTGGTATCGGTGGCATCCAGCAAAGCCTGTTTCACGTTTGGATGAGCGGGGCACTCCTGGGTGGCCATGAAACGCGTGCCCATATACACGCCTTCGGCACCCAGCGCCAGAGCGCCCATGAGTCCCTTAGCGTCTGCGATGCCTCCTCCGGCGATGACCGGAATTCTAACGGCCTCCACAGCCTGAGGCACCAGACATAGAGTAGTGATCTGGTCAAACCCGCTGTGCCCGCCTCCTTCCGTACCGGAAGTCACCACCGCGTCCGCTCCCGATTCTTCGGCGTTGCGGACGTGCCGCACGGTAGAGCAGACATGGATCACCTTCATGCTCGCCTCTTTGAGCCGCGTGGTATAGACCCGGGGGCTGCCTTGCGAGACAATGGCCACCGGTACCTTCTCTTCAATACCCACTTCCACGCAGCAGTCGCTGTACTCACGATCCAGGCCGCCTACCCCAACAACAAAATTCACGGCAAAGGGGCGGTCCGTCAGGGACCGGCACTTGCGGATTTCGGCGCGCAAACGTTCACCTGTTTCCCTCACATCCGTGGTCACCGTCTCCGAACCAGAATTCGGACCGATTGTTCCCAGGCCCCCGGCTTCGGATACAGCCGCAGCTAAAACGGCATCCGTGATCCAGGCCATTGAAGCCAAGACGATAGGGTATTGGATCTCCAACAACTCCGTAATCTTGGTCTTCATTTGTCCCGGCTCCTTTCTGGATTCATAAATTTTTAAGTTGCTTGTTTCGGCTTTTGTCCGGTAATACGGCTTAAGGACCCGGGAATGAATTCGTTGATCGTGACGTCAATAAACCCGGCTTCCTCCAAGTACTTTTGCACCTCTTTTTCCGAATAGGACCGGCCTTCACTGCTGGCGAAAACCTCGGCGATCCCCCACAGCGATGGACCGAGCGGCCCTCCTTTTTCCTCATCCAGGGCCTCACCTACCAGATGATACTCTCCGCCCGGTTTCATGGCCTCAAATCCTTTGGTGAACACCTGGGTGAGACGTTCGGAGCTGTACTGGGGCAGGTTGCTGGCCTGAATCATTATATCCGCGCTTGACGGAAAAGGGTCTTTGGTGAAATCACCGGGATGAGTGGTTATTTTGTCCGAAAGCTCCCACTGGGCGATGAACTCATCCGCGACTCGGCAGGCGGGTTCCAGGTCGAACATGATGGCTTTCAGGTGCGGGTAACTCTGAAGCGCGGCGATGCAATAGGCACCGGAGCCGCCGCCGATATCTAGGATCAGGGACCGGTTGCTCATGTCAACGTCCCTGGCGAACCGCATGCCCGCACCGAGACTCACGCTGTAAGTCCCCTCATGGAGAGCTTTGGCCTTCTCGTAAGTGTAGTCTTCATATCCTCCCAGGATCGAGGTTGGTTTTTTGGACCTGAGAAAATCCGCCAAGTCCTTCCATCGCTCGAAATCCCACTTTTGAGAAAGAAGCCAGGGGCCGGCGTAATTCCTCTTGCCTTTGACCAGGAATTTTTCCACGTCTTGGGCATTGCTATAATTCGAGCTGTCCTTGGTTAAAAGACCCATTCCCGTGCAGGCCGCGACCAGCCGGTGTGAATTAAGCACCGAAATATCCAGCGCCCTGGCAATCTCTTCTATAGTCCCGGCGCCCTCGGAGACCTTACTGAATAAATCAAGCTCGACTGCGGCCAACAAAACACTGGCTGTCTTGTGGCCGTAAGCGAAGTTCTGAAGACGAACCGTGTCCACTTTTTGTTTTTTGTCTTTCATACGGGCCTCCAGTATTGACTCCGAACCGTAAATCAAATGTATAGAATTGCCAGTTTACGATTAAACTCCATAGTTCTCAAAATGACAGAAAAGGGCTTCAATGGTTATTTTTTCGGCTTCCAATCCTGGGGAGGTATGCCTTCCTCCAGGATCATTTGAGCCACGTCCCGGTTGTAGCTTTCCCAATCGAACGGTTCACCCCACTTATAAGGCAATTCAAGTATCTGGCCCGGCTTTTCAACGGTTTCCAGGAAAGTGAGTGTGTCCTTGAGAATATTCATCTGAAGCTCCCGTTCGTGTGGCCGGCCGCATTGGCGGCCCAGAGGGAAATTCAAAAACACTGTACGGGGGGCCATAAGCTGTTTCATCATATCCAGACAGGAGCCCAGATACACAGTCGGGATTCCGGCCTCTTCCACACCGCGCGCGATCAGTCCCACGGACTGATGGTCCAGTGGTCAGGCCGCCACCAACAGGGTCGCGTCCACCTCCTGTTCTTGAAATTCACTCACAATCGCGGGGATGGTTTGCTGAAAAAGTCCGGACCGTTTATAGGTTCGCCCCATGCCCAGGCTCACGGCCAACTCGGCCGCCTGGCCGATAAAACCTTCTTCAGCCAGCTCCGGAACGCGTTGGATCGGGAAAATGCAATTGTAGTCTTTTACTGCGTCTCGATGGTCGAAATAGTTATCGTTAAGCCGGAGCCGGTCAAAGGGCGTATCGATGGGGATGATTCTCAGGGAAAAGTCGTTCACCGCCCAACCGTCAAAAGATTCCTGGCCGTCCTCGGAAATACCTCCGGAACTGATCAGGCCCACTTTTGACCGGTTCAAAGGTTTTGTCAACGGTGCGAACGAGGTCGAATCATAGACCGACCACTTATACTCCGGAAAACCCTGACTCTGGTACGACTTGTTCAAACAGGTTACATATTCAATGCTGGCCATGCGCCCCCTCCTTGCTTATCAGAAATCTCGCGGTACTTTACCTGGAATTATGCGGCACCTGCCGCGTTTCATTTATAGCGCAACCGTCATCTAACGCGTTGGACCATTTGGGGGTGTTGAAAAGCGCTTTGCCTGCCGTATAATGACGCTTTCTCGTCAAAAATACAGAAAAAAACCCTAACTGTTAATTTTCGAGCATAGTAATTCCTCACATCCCTTTAGGTCAAGCAAAAAGCCGGTCATTACCCATACCTAAACACTGCCCGGTAATGATGGCTCAGCGGAAAAGCAGAAGCCACATGCACCCACCAATGCCGACTGTAATATAAAATGCGGGATGCCGCTTTGATGATCTTCCTGATAATCCATTCGATGGACCGCTGCACCTCTTCGCCTTTCATATAGAATTCACAGAGGATTTGCAGCAGGTTGTGGGCTATAAGATGCCCATCTTCAATCGGGCCTGGTTGGCCTCGAATTTGTGGCAGCTGGTCTTGTCCCAACGCAAGATATTTTTGCCCTCCTTGATCCGGTTCTTCACATTGGCTCTACTGTTATATGTTTTCAAGACCTCCTTGGAGGACACTCTGGAATTGGTCACAATGAAGCCCTTCCTGGGGAAAAGCTCCTCTTGACTCCAATCGATCTTGCACACTACTCGCCTCGGCTTGTTCCAACTGCCGGCTTGATAGTGAAAGTCAAAGATCATGACCTTGACCCCCGACTTAGGCCAACGACCTGACGGTGGGCCAAGATCATCCCGGATCATATCCCAAACCTCTGATCGCTCTCGCGCAGTAGCAAGAAACCAGTGTCTGATGAAAGCTTGGTTCCCTAAAAATTCAACCTGATTGATCGGTTAAAATCAGGTCTTATGGCCTTCTTTTTTCTTTCACCATTGACAGACACTGGCCAACCTCCACTTATACTATTTTTTAGCCATTATATCAGATATTTGGGTGAAAGACTAGAGTTTTTTTAATTGTCTTGCCGCATAATCCAGGATAAAAACGATCTGAGTTCGTAAAATTATTTTGCCTTGTAGGTCAGGGTGGCCTGCGGAGCGGGTCTCCCTGACAATATTGCTTTAAAAACCATCTCAGATTAGCGCCAGGGCCAGCAAGGCCAGAATCGCTGCCAGGGCCGCTGACTGGCTCATGCCCAGGAAGGGGATCAGGAGCAGGCTCCCCAGCAGCGAGCCGACACAGCCGCCCAGCAGATCAGCGGCATAAAGAGGCGACACCACGATCTTCTGATCCTTGACTTCAAAGAGGCTGGCATAAGCGAATACACCGGAGACCAGGAACCCTGTCACAAAGAGCATAAAGGCGATAGGCAAGATGTCAAATTGATACTCCAGCCTTGATAAACCGAGAAATATCAAACTGAGGACTCCGAAGCCGATGAGCAGGCTTCTGCCAATTGACTTCCTGACGAAACCGTATTTAGCCGTTTGAGATGCGGTCAGCGCCCTGACCAAAATCGAACCCGCGGCCAGCCCGGCCATAAAGACCATCAATAGAATGCCAAGGTTTTGAAAGAGCACCCCGCTTTTGACCTGGTAATAAAGAATGAGCATCGTTTCCAGAACCATGCCGATGAATCCAGCCATGGCCACCAGGATAATCCGCTGAAGTCTGGCCCAGCGGCGGACCACAAGAAACAGCCCTATTAAACACCCGGCGGCCAGGACACCGGGAATCATCCCCGTACTGGCGGAAGTGCGCCAAAAGGAAATATCCCAGTTCATCATCCGGGGGACAAACTTCGAGAGCCAGATCAGGCTGGAATACTGGTAGCAAATCGGCCGCGTATCCGTGTTGGGGGGCGCTTTGGTCGAGGCCAGGCGGCCTGCTATTTCGGCAAACCTGTCATTGGTGTAAAGATAATTGATATAGGCCGGCGTGATCAGCCTCGTCTTTATTTTCCTTTGATTGAATCTCTCGATCAGTTGCTGTGGGTCGCGGCTCAGCGAAACGTTTGAGGCAATAATGATATTGGTGACCCCGGGCAGAACCACGACATCGGAAAAAACAGGGGCCAAGGAAAGATAGATACTCGTGTTTCTGAAAGTAACCAGCCGCGTCCAGATATTTTCCGAAGACCGCAGCCGGAAGGCCAGGACCCCTTCCGGTTTGAGCTTATGAGCGCATTGCTTGAAAAATTCACGCGTGTAAAAGCGGTTCGACTGCCCGGAATTAGGCTCGGGCATCCCCACCAGGATGAGATCGTAGCTTTTTGCATCCTTTAAAAAACTTCGCGGGTCCGCGTGATATATCCTGACCGTTTCCGATTCAAGGGGCGCCTGATAGCTCGAGGGCAGATGTTTGCGCGTCAGATCGAGCAGAACCGCATTCAGTTCCACGTAATCCACCTGGCGCGGGGCATGTTTCAGAATTTCGGTGATCACTCCTTCCACCCCGCCGCCTAATATCAGCACCTGGGCAAGTTGGTCGTGGTTGACGGCCGCCAGGTGGGCCAGCTCTTCAGCCGCGGCGCTCTCCGTCTCAAAAGAAAAGACGTCGTTTTCAAACACCACAAACTGACCTGCCCGGCCGGCGATGGTAATGCGGCTGTATGGAGAGTCCCGGCTGTCTATGAGGCTGGGATGATTCCACCGGGTCATCTCAAGATCAATAACCGGCGAGAACCAGAGAACAGGCAGCAGCATGCAAAATATTAAAACTGGAATGTACTTAAGCCGCGTCTTTATGCTTTGCCCTGGAAAGAATAATATTCCCACGGAGAGCAGGCTGCACAGGATGACGATGGTAAAATTCTGAATTCCGAATTTGAGGCACAAGGTGGAGCTCAGGCCGCCGATCAGCCCGCCAAGGCTTTCAATGGCATAGGCCATGGCCAGGGTCCTGTCATCGCTGACATAGAACTTGGCCGCCCACTGAAAGAGCAGACCTAAAAGTATCCCGACCGGGAGCAGGGTCAAGGTGATGGCAGTCAGCTGCTGCCAGAAAGGAAGATAGGAGCCCGGTATGCCTCCAAACAGGAACCTGATCCCGCGGATAAAAGCCACCTCCCCGGGCATAAGGAGACCAAAGACAATAAACAGCGATCCGATGGCCGCGGCCGAGGGGACATACCTTCTTCGCCCCATCAGGGCGCCGACCGCGGTCCAGAACAGCCAGATACCCATGGCCAGGATGTAAATCAGCTCGATGCCGTAAAAGGCCACGGTAAGTTCGCGCAGGATAAGTACCTGGCCCAGGATGGAAACGATGCCGATGGTTAGAAGATAAAGAGTCACCGATGATGCTTGGGATGAGGTTACTTGAAATCAGATTCGCTGAAAACAATGGCCTGGAAGGTGAAGAGCCGAGCGCCTTGCTTCCAGCCGCCTCTTGGTAATCCGGCCTTATGACATAAACGATCCAGCATCTCGTTTCGGCCCCAGCCATGTTCCACGGCCACCTGGGGGAGAAAGACGGCCGAACGGGTCTCCTTCCTGAGGACAACCCCGTCTCGCCCGACCTGGATATCTGCTGCCTTATCCACGGGTTTAAAAGGCGTCAGCACTGAAATCTCTATTTCAATTTCTGTCAGCTCCTTGAGGGTGACCGGCTTAAAGCGCCGGTCGTTGAAAGCGGCCTGAAGGGCCATAGCGCCAACGACCTGGCATAAAGGCAGATCGTCTGCCATGTGACCGATACAGCCCCGCAACTGGCCGTGTTTCTTGAGGGTCACGAACGCGCCCTGCCTTTGTTTAAGAACGGCGTCAAAACCTCTGGCTAAGGGAAAGGTCTGTGCAGTCAGGAACTGGCGCATCGTCTTGCGGGCAAAAGATAAAAGCGCTGTCTTATCCCGGGCGGCTAGTTCATTTTTACTTAAACCT
>JAFDHD010000096.1 GCA_019308995.1 Deltaproteobacteria bacterium
ATTGATCGTTTTTTAGATAATGGTCGGCAATGGCGCGTACTTCCTCCCAGGTATGCTCACTTGAAAGAAAGATACCCATCTTATAAGTATGATTGAGCGCTTAATTAGTTAATGCTCTGCCGCAACCCAATTGTTCCGTAGGGTCGTCCTCGGCTTCAATCAACCTTCTCTATTTTAAAAGAAAGCTTTACCTTGACCCGGTATGCGGCCACCTTACCATCCTGAAGCTGCATATCCAGTTCAGTAACCTCAGCGACGCGTAGGTCCCTATGGGAAGTTTGGTATCATCATTATGGCTTAGCGGAAAAAGAAGTGTCTCTTTAATATAGATAGCAAGCTACAGGAACCCTTTTTCCTCGTTCCATGTTCGGGCCTCATCTATCATAGCGTAGTAATTTTCTATCTGACAGTAGTTTGTAACCGAATTTCCAGACCCCAGGGCAAAACCGCGGCCAGTTCCACAGACATCCAAGATCTGTCTTACCCGACCTCGAACCTGATCCGGGGTTCCCATGGCTAAAAGCCCCACATCTACCCCGCCCAAAATGGAGATACGATCAGAGTAGCGCCGGTATACTTCTTCCACCGGGCAAATAACATCTTCAAAACTATGTAGCCCGTCTATCTTGACCGTCTCAATCAAATCCTCCATCAGGGTGTCAATATAGCCGCACGAATGGAGCAGAAAGGGTTTCCCGTGTTTGTGACAGGCTGAGGCGATACGCTGCTGTTTGGGAATAATCCATTCCCGATAAAAGTCGGGAGAGAGCATGGTGTTGGTTTTAAAGCCCATATCGTCGGCGTAAAAAACAGCGCCAGTAGCCGGATGGGCCGCGGCTTTGTCTATGGCCTCTACAGCCAAGACGGTTAGTTGTTCCAAAATATCTCCCAAAAGTTCCGGCTCCTCAATGCTTTTAAAGGCCATAGACTCAAAACCCATCAAAGACCGGAGATCCTCGAATATGCCCATGTACATTGCCTGGATTTTCATGCCAGGGGGTAGAATACTGGCCATAAAATCAAACGAGTTTACGTTTACTTTTGTAATGTCCGGCCACTTGAAAGCCTCAAAAGCCGCACGGTCAGGTATTAGCCCGGAATGTTCATTTTGCCAGGGGCGGGAGCTTTTGGCCCCAGCTCCACTACTATAAACGACAGGGGTACGGGGTTTAGGAACGGAGGGAAAGCCCAGAGCGCCGTCGTATCCTACAGTTTTGTTGAAAGCGACAATCAACTCTAGAAATTTTAAACTTTTTTCTGCCGCCTCTTCGCGTGTGTTTTTTCCAGAGGTGAAAATCTCGCTAAGCGCGGTCATTTCATCAACGGTATGCTTAAGGCCCGTGACCCTTCCCATTATGGAACCGTCCACCATCATCTCTATTATTGGCACCGGCCCGTCTTTGGTCTCGCGCATAATAACCTTACGAAGGTGCTCAAAATCGGCTTTTTGTTTAAATGGGTTTTTAATTGTCATGATTTTCCTTAAGTTTATTAAATTTTAACCCCTTTAAATATAATCACTTTAGGGCCTCAGATGAGGATATTACTGCCTCAGGGTTGATGCTGTCAACCGCTGTCTGACCAATCCACGTGCCAAAAAAAAGGGACTTAAAAGGAACATAATTCTGCCGCTATAAATCCCCTTTTAGAAAAAAGGGACTGAGGGGATTTCCCCTGGCACAAGAATATTAGATTGCTCCTATACACGGCGTTATATATAAATGCGAATCTCAAGTCTGCCATGCGTTTTCGAGTTCCGAGTGGATTCATCGGGCTATCAGCTATCAGCCGTCAGCTTAAAAGGATGGTCTATGTTTCTATCTCTGAACTGAAAGCTGAGTGCTGACTGCGGAAAGCCTAAATACATATGCGCAATTATTTATGCCGCTACGTATAAATTCGATAATAGGCCTGGTGATAAACCCCTTCGCTTGAATTCTTTGCCAATGTTAAATATCTCCTTACCAAGTTTTTTTAATCAACTCTTTTAGAGATGAACCATTTATATAAAAGCATTATTAGAAAAAAAGCTTTATTTAAAAGGCGTTATTCATTATAATACAAAAGTTAGGTTAAATTTAACCTGATATTTATTTCACCATCCTCATCAGTTAAAGGAGGGCGAGGTGAGCACAAAATTAAGAATTAACAGAAAATTAAAAAGCGATGCCATGGCCATATTCACTGCTGCGCTTAATGCGGCTGATCCGGTGCGGGCCGTAAAACAAACCATCTCCCTGGATGGAAACACCATCAAGGTGCGTCATGGGAAGAAAAATATTAAAACGATAAACTCAAATCGCTTCGAACGTATATTTCTTGTAGGAGCTGGTAAGGCCACTGCCCCCATGGCCAAGGCTCTGGAACAGATTCTGGGCAACCTAATTACAGAAGGGATCATCTCAGTCAAGAAAGGACATGCCCTTGACCTGAAATATACCACCATTATGGAGGCGGGCCACCCGGTCCCGGATCAAACTGGACTCAAGGCGGCTGATAAAATCAAGACTCTGCTTGCGGGTGCTGGATCAAAGGACTTGATTTTCTCTTTGATCTCCGGTGGAGGTTCTGCCTTGCTGCCCCTACCGGTCGCAAATCTGAAACTTTCGGAAATACAGGATGTTACCAGACTACTTCTGGGCTGCGGGGCCAATATTCATGAAATCAACATCGTCCGCAAACACCTCTCCCAGACCAAAGGCGGCCAGCTGATGCGGGTGGCTGCACCGGCCACAGTTATCAACTTGATGCTTTCCGACGTGGTTGGAGATAATATGGACACCATTGCCTCAGGGCCCTTTGTTCCTGACCAGTCCACTTTCGAAGACATGGCCTTGATTCTGGCGCGCTATAAGCTCATGAAAAAGGTTTCTTCCTCTGTCCGAACACATCTCAAGAAGGGCCTGACAGGGCAGATCCCTGAGACGCCGAAAGAAAAAGACCCTGTCTTCACCCGGGTCACGAATCTCATTATCGGTTCTAATTACCTTTCTCTCATTGCCGCTGAATCCAAAGCGAAGTCCCTGGGTTATAAGCCCCTCCTTCTTTCTTCGAGTATCGAGGGAGAGACGCAGGTGGTAGCCCAGGTTCATGTAGCCATGGCGCGTGAGATCAGGACGAGTAATCATCCGGTCAAGTCCCCTGCCTGCCTCATCTCCGGCGGGGAGACAATCGTTACCCACGCCGGGCCAGGCAAAGGCGGCCGTAACCAGGAATTCGCTCTGGCTGCAGCCCTGGAGCTAAATGAGTTGAAAGATGTGCTCGTCTTTTCCGCGGGTACTGATGGCACCGATGGTCCGACTGATGCGGCCGGAGCCATGGCCGACGAAAATACTTGTACACGCGCTATGAGCCTGGGTCTTTCGCCGCAAAAGTACCTCATGGAACACAACTCCTACCCCTTCTTCAAAAAATTGAATGACCATGTAATTACCGGCCCAACCCTGACCAATGTCATGGATGTTCGACTAGCTTTAATCAAGTAACCTGGGATAATATGCCATTATACAGCCATCGTTTCGTTGAGGATTACAAAGGTCTGGTAGGCTTCGGGATGGATCGGGAAATAGACGAAGCCACGCTGAACGTTTATCTTCAACAGTTCTCAAATGATGACCTTATGGCTATTTTACGCAAGCGGCTGGAAGATAAAGAGATGGAGGAGCTTTTCCTGCTGCTGAGTCGGCTTTTGCGAAAACATTTGAATGACGAAGAGTACCACCGACTTTTCCTGAAAACACCCGAAGGACACCACCCACCCGAGACACCGGACCCTTAATCCTGAATTCAAGCTCAACGTTTAAAATTATCATCTCTAGGCTTTTTCTCCGTTGCTCCTAAAAGACGATCCCTTTGCATTTCAAAGAAAAATCCCGCATGACCTCCCTGGCCTGTCTGGGGCTAGAAATCGGTGTTTTTTACCCTGGATCGGTCAGGATACACATGGATGCTCTTTTAAGGATTTCTTAAGGCTCGTAATTTCCTTTTTTCCATCGGTACTCCTGTAACCTTCTGGGCTTTTCAGACATTGAAAATAATCAGGCTGACCTCATAACATGGTCTTAAAAAAAGAAAATAGACATGAAGGATTGACAATACCTTTTAGGTTGCAAATAATACGGGTGAAAAAGCGTGGCCTTAAAGGAACTGTATGAACACCATTAATTCAATCCTGATACTCGGGGCTCAAGGTCTAATCGGCTCTGCCTTGATGGAGGTCCTGGCTAATAGAAACCCTTTAGGATTTGACCTGCCTGAGTGTGACGTGACTCGGCCGGACCAGGTCCGCCGGGTCCTTGATAAATTTTCACCTCAGGTAGTTATTAACGCCACCGGGTACACAAATGTTGATGGCTGCGAATCGGCGCCGGATGAAGCCCGGATACTCAATTCAGACGTTCCCGGTATTTTAGCGCGAGCCGCCCGGGAGCATGGCTCACTCCTGGTTCATCTGAGCACGGATTTTGTCTTTGACGGACACCTGGGCCGGCCCTATCGCGAGGACGATGCGCCGAATCCCCTTTCCGTTTATGGCCGAACCAAACTGGCCGGCGAGGAAGCGGTTCGGTCCGAGGGTGGAGAGTGGCTCATCCTCCGTGCGGCCTGGGTTTTTGGCCATCGAGGCCGTGACTTTGTCCGAACAATGATCAAACTGGCTCGGGGAAACACGGAAATAAAGGTCGTAAACGACCAAACAGGTTCACCGACCTACAGCCTGGACTTCAGCAAAGGTCTGGTGAAATTGTTCGAGGCCGGGGCCCGCGGAACGGTCCACCTTGTCAATTCAGGCCAGACAACCTGGTTTAATCTGGCCCGCCAGGCCCTGGACCAGGCCGGGTTTGAGAAAAAAACGATCCAGCCGGTCACTACTCTGGAACTTGCCAGGCCAGCCCCCAGGCCCTCGTATTCTGTACTCGATACTACGCGTTTTCAAGAACTGACCGGAGATATACTCCGATCATGGAAGGAAGCCCTGAGCGCGGCCCTTGAACGGGAAGGCCTCTTGGGGTAACCACACTAGCTCCTTCCAGAGTTTAAACCTGAGAAGCGGACAAGGTTTTTTTGGCACCAAGCGCTCAGTCATTAATATGGAGGTAGTAATTCGATATGAGTCGCGCTTATCCGGCCCGTCCGATCCTGGCTGTGGGCGGCCTGCTCTTTAAAGGCGGATCATTGCTTCTGGTTAAACGGGCCAAGGACCCTGGTCGGGGAAGATGGTCTATCCCCGGCGGAGCGGTCAAAGTCGGCGAAACCCTGGTTCAGGGGCTTATCCGGGAGATGTCCGAGGAAATCGGCCTGCCAGTGGACGTAGGGCCTCTGATTGAAATTGTGGAGCGAATCTTCCATGATAAGGAAGGAAAGGTTCAATATCATTATGTTATCCTGGATTATCTCATCTCTTCCCAAAACGGCCAACCCCGGCCGGGATCGGATGTATCTGAAGTACGCTTTGTCCCGCCAGCTGAATGGCCGGACTATATACAGGATCCTGCGAGTCTGAGAACCCTTGACAAGGCCCGGGCCATGGCACAAATCGCAGCCAGGTTATAAATCTGATTATATCCTGTATACTAACCTGTCATGAAGCGAACCGGCCATACACCTCATAAAGGCCTGTCCTTTCTTGACAAATACCGAATTATCCTGTAACCATTTACTACATCTTGCTTAATCAAGCCCTTAAGGAAGGCCGATGCAGGAGGAATTTCAAATCTTCAGGGAGCTTCTCAGAAAGCGCGGTATGCGTAATACCCCTGAACGCGAAGCCATCATTACCGCAATCCTCGACAGCCCTGACCACTTTGACGTGGAAGAGCTTTATATGAAGCTCAAAGAAAAAACGAGCGTTTCCAAGGCCTCCATCTACCGAACCATTCCTCTCCTGATTGAAGCCGGCCTGATTGCTGAGATATTCCATGAAGATAGGCACATGCATTATGAGCGTATTTACGGACGCGATCACCACTGCCACCTTCGATGCAGAAACTGTCGCAGAATAATAGAATTTTACGATGAAAGAGTCATTGAAATCGAAAAAGAAATCGGAGAAAAGTTCAATTTCAAGACCCAGGGCCACAGGCTGGAGGTCTTCGGACTCTGTTCCGACTGTGCGGTAAAAAAGGTACGTAAAAAATATTGACAAAGACCGTACGAATTGTTATTATTGTAAATGAGAATCAATATTAGATAAACGGTAGTCAATAAAAAAATGCCAGGCATACATCATCAAGAAAAAGAGCAGCTTAGGCGTATCTTGTCTCAGGCAGGTTATACGCGAACCAAAGACCTCCTTGCTATCCTGGACGCATTTCTGGCAATGGAAAAGCATCAAACCGCGGCTGACCTCAGACAAAACTTAAGAAGAACGGGTCTAAACTTCGATAAGGAATATGTACAAGAAGCCCTCGATATTTTTTGTAAATATGGATTTGCTCAAATCAAGCAATTCAATGGTCAGGAAACCTGTTACGAGCACCAGCACTTAAGCCATCATCACGACCATCTTATCTGCACCCGCTGCGGTCGGCATGAGGAGTTCATCAACCCAGAGATGGAGGCCCTGCAAATACAAATCGCCCGTGAAAAAGGCTTCGTTCCTTTGAAACACCGCATGGAAATCTACGGCCTCTGTTCCCGGTGCAGCCGCGAGCGAGGCACATCTATCCCCCTTATTCAGGCCGAACCTGGTGAAAAGATGACCATTGCCGGTCATACAGGTGGTAACGAAATAGACAGACGTCTTAATGATATGGGCCTGACACGGGGTGCAGAAATTGAAGTATTAAACCGTGACGGTGGACCGGTTCTGATTTCTTGTCGAGGCTCCAGGCTGGCCCTGGGCCATGGTATAAGCGCCAAGATCATGGTCTCTCCAGGCAAAACATCGGGTACTTCTTCCGAGAAGCACTAAATTTTAAAAAAAATCACTGCCTTAAAGCTGGAAACTCAAGAAGTATCAAAAATAGAGTTGGATTAAACGGAGTAAGCAAATGTGGCAGCCCTTAACCGTGGCCTTAATTATCGCCCTGGCCTTCTTTTTTCTGGCTCGCAGGTTTATTCGCAGCCTGAGAAGACAGAGCCCTGCTTGCGAATGCTGCGCTCAAGGCTGCGATTTAAATAAAATAGAAGAGCCGGATGTATTATGCCTGATGCCTGCCTGTCGGCTTAAATAATCCTGATAAAACAGTATAATACATTAAGCCGTGGGGCTTAATCTTAACTGTGTATAAACCCGGTAATTTAGGCCGGGTAATTTTTCTAAAAATTATTGCAATTGAAATTCAGTAAAAAAAATAAAATAATAAAACCATCACTAACAACTAGAGAAAAAATAAAATGCCTCTCACAACGCTGCGCTACATGAAAGTAGGAGAAAAAGGAACGATCGTCAAAATCAAGGCTAAGGGTGTCATGAATCGTCGCCTCAGGGACATGGGTCTGGTTCCAGGGACGGAGATCGAAATCGCGGGACGGGCCCCGCTATACGACCCGGTCAACATTAAAATTAGAGGCAATAACTTGAGCCTCCGAAACAATGAAGCGGATTATATCCATGTCGAAGTAAAACGCTAGAACATGCCGGACCGAATAAAAATAGTGCTGGCTGGCAATCCTAACGCCGGGAAATCCAGCCTTTTTAATCAGCTCACCGGGGCCAGGGCTCACGTGGCCAACTTTCCGGGCATTACCGTCGCAAAAAAAGAAGCCGTTATAAAGCTTAACCATCAGAGGATCCATGTCGTGGATCTTCCGGGGATATATTCTTTGACTGCCTATTCTCCGGAGGAACTAGTCGCCCGCAACTATATCCTTGATGAACGGCCTGACCTGGTCATCGTGGTGATTGACGCGGCCAACCTGGAACGCAACCTCTATCTGGCCGTGCAGTTCATGGAGATCGGCGTACCGCTAGTCTTGGCTTTAAACATGATTGACGTCGCCGAAAACCGGGGTTTAAGAATCGATCACCAAAAACTGAGCCGCCTGCTAGGCATCGCGGTCGTACCGACCGTAGCCAAAAGCAATAAAGGCGTAGATAAGCTCATGGAAAGGGCGCTTGAGACAGCCCAGCGGCAGAAAACCTGGAAACCCCATCAAATCAGCTATGGAGCGGATCTGGATGAAAAAATTGAAGAGATTGCGGCCTTGTTTCCTCAAGGGAATTTTCAAATAGAAAAGTACCCGCCGCGGTGGCTGGCCATCAAGGCCTTTGAAGGCGACAGCCAGGTGTTGAAGTTAGTGCTTTCCGATAATGAGGTCGGCCCTGAAATTATCAGCAAGGTAAATGAAGTATCCCAGCACATAAGGGCCACTCTGGATGATGAGCCTGAAGGGGTTATTGCTGACTACCGCTATGGATACATTACCTCTCTGACCAAGCAGACCGTAACCAGCGAGCGTGAAATCCGGCGTACTATTTCAGACAAGACTGATAAAATCCTTCTTAATCGTCTTCTGGGTCCTCTCATCCTATTCTTTTTAATTTATATTATTTATCAATTGGTCTTCTGGGTCAGTGGCGCGCCGGTGGCCTGGTTTGAGGCCTTTTTCAAATGGCTGGGCCACGTAGGCCAGACCGCCTTGCCTCCCGGACTGCTTCAGTCCCTGGTCGTATCAGGTATCATTGACGGCGTGGGGGGTGTTCTGGGGTTTGTGCCTCTGATCTTTTTCATGTTCTTTGCTATTGCCATCCTGGAGGACAGCGGCTACATGGCCCGCATGGCTTTCATTTTAGATCGAGTTTTGCGCACCTTTGGCCTGCATGGCAATTCGGTTCTGGCCTTGATTATCAGCGGGGGTGTCTCCGGCGGCTGCGCCGTGCCAGGCATTATGGCCGCGCGGACCTTACGCGATCCAAAAGAGCGGCTGGCCACCATTTTGGTCGCCCCCTTAATGAACTGCGGGGCTAAATTACCGGTGTACGCCATGCTTATCGCAGCCTTCTTCGCCAGGTATGAAACTCAGATGATGTTCCTCCTCACCCTGATTGCGTGGAGCCTCGCTTTGCTTGCGGCCCGTATTCTCAGATGGACCATACTCAGAGGCAGCCACACGCCCTTTGTCATGGAACTGCCTCCCTACCGGCTCCCTACCCTTAACGGCCTCTTAATCCATACCTGGGAACGAACCTGGCAGTATATCAAAAAGGCAGGCACCATCATTCTCGGAATCTCGATCCTCATCTGGGCCATGATGACCTTCCCGGGCTTGCCAGACGAAAAAATTCAAGCGTTTGAAGCGCAGCAAGCTCAGGCGACTGAAGATTTCCTGATCAGCACTGAGGCTAAAATACTGACTGATGCTCAAGCTTTGTCCAACTTTTCCGCCTTTTATAACTCCTACCAGAAGAAGGATAAAAAACTTGGCCCACATGCCAGCCCCTCCTTTCAGCCACTGGCCCAAACCGTGTCCTTACTTGAAACAGGTAAGCCCCTGACTCAAAACCTTAAGAAATATCAAACTACGGCTCAAGCATTTCTGAACTGGTCTCAAAGCATAAAGAACCTTGAAGGAGCGATGGCAAGAGATGAACTTCAGCATTCAGTGGCCGGTCGTTTGGGTTCAGCCTTTGAAGTCCTGACCAGACCGCTGGGTTTTGACTGGCGAACCAATATCGCCCTTGTTGGCGGTCTAGCCGCCAAGGAGGTCGTACTTTCTACTCTAGGCACTGCCTACTCCCTGGGAGAAGTTGATGCAGAAGAAGCAGAATCACTATCTCAAAAATTGGCCAGGACCCCGGGCTGGAATCCCCTGGTTGGATTTACCTTGATTATCTTTGTAATGATCTATGCTCCATGTTTCGTTACGCTGGTTATCATCGGTCGTGAAACCAGAAGCTTGAGGTGGCCTGTTTTTGCCTTTGCTTACACAACCATAACGGCCTATGTGATCAGTCTGGCCGTAGCTCAGATCGGACGCGCCTTAGGACTTGGCGCCTAGCCTGTATCCAGGCTGCCTGTCTGGCGTAGGGCCTCATAAAGGACTACCCCCACCGCAGTAGACAGGTTCAGACTCCGCACCGGCCCCCATATAGGGATGGTGACTATCTGATCCGGATAAAGATTCAGAAGTTCCGGCGGGCAGGCCGCGGCTGAAGCCTAAGAATGTCCAGAAGGATGCTCTCCTTATATATCGTTGGGCGAAGATGATTTTACAATAATCAAAATTAAGATTTACTTGACTTGACAACACCCAATTATCATATCTGTAGTTTTAACAGAGTTGGAACACTCTCAATATATCAGTATTTTGGATGATCTTATGATATTGGTGGGATATCATACAGGAGCTCTTGGGCCACAAGGATGTCAAGACGACAATGATCTATACTCATGTCTTCAACCGGGGTCCATCAGGGGTGAGAAGCCCTGTGGATGGGCTTTAAAAATGAGTGTCTTATGCCGATCCGCATAACACGACATACGAAAACGCTAATGCGGAGATAAGCCATTAAAATTCTTTGGGTTAACGAGATAATGGAACGATTTACAAAGGCTTCTTATACGGACAGAAACAAACAACTCCGCATTTTATGCGGATACATCTAATTATTGTTAGGCGTAAGCAATCGGAGGGATTGAACTAATGGCAGAGCTAAAGAGGCACATTATAGATTTGGAAGCGTTGCCGAAGATGTTCCCTACTCACAAGCACGAACCCATGTTTTGGGAGAGCTTGGGCCGAGCAGTAGCGACATTTGGATTTCTCGAAGAAACACTGGGAAAAGCGATATTCGCGTTTACTGCTACACGGCCATATAGCGAAGAGGAAATTCAGAAGGCCTATGACAATTGGCTTCCCAAGCTACAAAACGCATTATCTGATCAGCTCTGGAACCTCTTTGAATCTTATGGAAAGGCGGTACGCGAGCATCCTAACGCTACTATAGAAAATCTCGATGAATTACTGGATGAGTTGAAAAAAGCGGCAAAAATACGAAACGTGATCTGTCATAGCTCTTGGCAATCACCTAATGCTGAAGGTGCTTCAGTTCCCTTCTTCGTGAATCGCCAACTGGAGCGCTTCGAGACTGCTATTGATATCCCGTTTTTGCTCCAACTTCAGGAGTCTGTGTCTGAACTCATATGCGCTGTCATTAATACCGTTACTCACATGGGCTGGCAGTTCCCAGGCTCTCAAGGCTCTGGCACAGTTATTTGGGAGGCTGGTCAATGAATTGTTCGCCTAACAAGCGCATTCAGGCGGACGCGGCGGAGCCGCGCCGCTGATGCTTGCCGTTCGAACAGAGAAGGATAAACGATGCCGATCATCATTAGCGCGAAATCACGGCAAAAAGCCTGCTCCGTTAGTCGAGCTGGCATAGGTATGCCGCAGTCCGTTGTTGAGCAGCCGGGTGCCCTACACAATCTTGCTGTTTTTTTAAATACCTCTTTTTGGGGTGGTGCATACAACTCGTTAGAGTTGTGTGCACGCCGCAGGCGCAAGAAGTCATTCCGGGGGCTGAATTTTCACTCCACAAGATTGTCCCGACATATAAAATCGAGCTGAGCTAAATTGCCAGTCTTCCGGCCTGTCCACCAATCCTCCTCTTACTGGATTTTTGTGCATATACTTTAGTTTTTCTATCAGCTTCTTTTCGGTGTAAAGATTGAAATCGTAATATCGGCGCTGCCAGACCGGGTCTTTTAAATCGAATGCTGACGTATAAGAAGTATAATGCGTTTTCATGTTTTTTTTGATTTGCCGGGTGCTCCAGACAATCTCGCGGTTTTCCCAAATACCTCCGCTGGGAGGCACCCACACGATCCTTGCAGGATCGTATGGGCCACCCTCGAAAATTACATTATCTGGGAGCGATCGTATCAGAAA
>JAFDHD010000097.1 GCA_019308995.1 Deltaproteobacteria bacterium
TGGGGCTCCCAGCTCAAGGCAGTAGCTTCCTTGGCGTCCGTCTGATTGGGGCCGAGCAGGCGCAGGCCGACCAGACCGGCCCCCGGCGCGGCCCCGGTTATGCCTTTGGCGTTGAATCCCACCCCGGCCGCCACACCGGCCACAGCAGTGCCATGGTCGTCAATATCCAGGACCGGGCTTGGATCGTTGTCGCTTCCCACGAAATCCCAGCTTATGCCAGCCACGATATTATCGCTCAGGTCTTCATGGCCGATCTCCAGCCCGTCATCCACCACGGCGATGACCTCGCTGGCAGAGCCGCGATAGGTGTCCCAGACCGAGGCGACATTGACGTCCTCTCCGGCCGTGCCGCCGAATTGGCCGGTATTATTGAGATGCCACTGGTCCGGGTAAAGGGAGTCGTTCGGCGCGGCGCGTTTGGCCCGCTTCCGAATCCAGTTGGGATAAGCGTAGTTGGCGCGCCCGGATTCGTAAAGATCATTGGCAACCTCCAGGGAGTGCAGGGGGTCACCGGCCTGGTACAGAAAGGTGTTCGGCGCAAAGGAGAAGGCCTTCAAGCGATTGATCCCGTATTCCTCCTCGATACCGACAATCTCGCCTTCGGTATACTCCTGAGGGAACTGGACGATGATCTCGCCGGTCAGCACGAGCCGCGTGCCTGAGGCCCTGTCCTTGCTGGTGTAAAAGACCGGGCTGGTTTGCCTGACGCTTTCCAGGGTTCTGACCGAGGAGAGCCTTTCTGTGATCCGCGCTCGCTTAAGAGGCGCGGGCAGCTTGAGGTACATTATGAAATCGCTGCTTTCCGTAATGGCCGTGCCTTCGGGAAGCTGCTGCACGACTAGATCGCGTGCAGCCCTTGTCATCTTTTCATTGCTCGCGAAGACGGCCATCTCATCTAAGGCCATCCAGGCTTGCTTTTTGACTTCCCGTTCGTACCAGTAGATGGGCTGCTCATCAACCTCCCGTTCAATCGGTCTTCTTTTAATGCCAGACCATCCTTGAGCACTGAGGCTAAGGATTACCAGGACAGCCAGGAGCAGGAGCAAAGTCGCTTTTTTCATATTCCATGCCTTTCTTTCCCGGGCTGAGTCCGATTTGCGAGGCCGCTCAGAAGCGGGAGTCTCATATTGTTTATGTTAAAGGGCTATTTTAAACCTTCTTTTTATAGTATATCAAGGAATTGCTGGCTAAAAGCTCACAAAATTCCGAGACAAGGATTGACACTTAAGGGGAATTCGTCCATTATTTTTCGCATGTTAGATCGTAAACTCTATCGCCGTCTAGAAGAAATCCTTGGCCCGGAAAATATTTCCGCCCGGGTTGAAGACCTGCACCTGTATGCCTATGACGGGACCGGCCAGGTCCACCTTCCCGAAGCCGTGGCCTGGCCCGGGACCACTGCTCAGGTGGCGGCCCTGGTGACCCTGGCCGCTGAACACGGTTTGCCGGTCGTAGCCAGGGGGGCTGGTTCCGGGATGACCGGCGGGGCCCTGCCCATTGCCGGGGGCGTGGTCTGCGTCATGACGCGCTTTAACCGGATTATCAAGATTGACACCGTCAACCTGACGGCCGTGGTCGAACCGGGGGTGATCACGGCTGACTTTCAGGCGGCGGTGGAAAAGGAAGGGCTTTTTTACCCGCCGGACCCGGCCAGCCGTGAATTTTCGACCCTCGGCGGGAACGCGGCCGAGAACGCCGGAGGCACCAGGGCCGTGAAGTACGGTGTCACCCGGGATTACATCCTGGGCCTGGAAGTGGTCCTGGGCACCGGGGAGATCATTCAGACCGGAGTCCAGACTCCCAAGGGCGTGGTAGGATACGACCTGACGCGGCTTCTGGTCGGGTCTGAAGGCACCCTGGGCATCATCACCCGATTGACCATGCGCCTCCTGCCGCGGCCCGAGGCTAAAGAAACCATGCTAGCCTTTTTCGCCAGGCTTTCAGGAGCGGCGGAAACCGTGGCCGCAATTACCGCGGCGCGCATCATTCCTTCCACCCTTGAATTCATGGACCGGGCCTCGCTAGACTGTGTCAAGGATTATGCCAGCATGGAAGTGGACCCCAGGGCCGGGGCCATGCTCCTGATCGAAACCGACGGCCCTCTCGACCAGGCCAGAGCGGAAGCGCACACGATTACAGATCTGTGCCAGAAGCACGGGGCGCAAATCGTCCGCCAGGCAAAGAACAGCGCCGAGGCAGAGGCGATGTGGCAGGCGCGGCGGGCCATTTCGCCAGCCCTGGCCAAAGTGGCCACTGGCAAGTTAAATGAAGACATCGTTGTGCCGCGCAGCCTCATCCCGGATATGATCGCCCGGCTGGAAGACATCGGCCGCCACCACGGGTTGAACATCATCAACTTCGGCCATGCCGGGGACGGGAACATCCACACTAACATCATGTATGACGCCAAAGACCAGGATCAGACCGCCGCGGCGCAGGCGGCGCTCAAGGAGGTATTCTCGGCCACCCTGGAACTGGGCGGCACCATCTCCGGAGAGCACGGAATCGGGATCACCAAAGCGGGCTTTATCGGCCTGGAGGTTAAGCCGGCGGCCCTGGCCTTAATGAAGCGCCTTAAGACCGCGTTCGATCCAAAAGGCATCCTGAACCCGGGAAAGATCTTCCCCGCCTCAGACCCCAGGGATGACCTCCATTGATCACGACCCGTCAGGAGTTAGAGGAGGCTCTTGAAAAGTGCGTCCGATGCGGGCGCTGTCTGGCGAACTGCCCCATCTATAAGATTACCGGGCGGGAGGGTTCATCGGCGCGAGGCAAGCTGGCCTTGCTTACGGCTGAACTGAGAGGGGAGGCCGATCTGGCCGGGCGGATGAAAGACCTCCTGTCTCTTTGCCTCTTGTGCGGCGCGTGCAACGAAGACTGCGCCAACGAGGTCATGGCTGATGAGCTTATCCAGGCCGGGCGAACCCTGGCCCTCAAAGGCCGCGGCCTGCCTGCCGTCAAGCGTCTTCTTGCTAAGGACCTCATGTCTCGCGGAGCCCTGACCCGGGCCGCCCTTTCAAGCCGCTCCTTACTGCTGAAAAACGTGCCGCCTGAAAGCGGGCTTCACTTCCGTTTCCCCCTGCCAGGTATGGACCCGGACCGCTGGCTGCCGCCCCTGGCCCCGCAGCCCTTCCTGGACACTCATTCTCATTCCCAAACGCATGAATCGTCCGGGGATGGGCCTCGCGTGGCCCTGTTCGTGGGATGCGTCTCCAACTTTCTCCGCCCGGCGTCGGCCCAGGCCGCGGTTCGTATCCTGGAGGCGGCCGGGGCGCGGGTCATCATCCCGCCAGACCAGGTCTGCTGCGGCAAACCGGCTTCTGGAGCCGGTGACGCTAAAACGGCCCTGTACCTGGCCCGGAAAAACCTGGCCGCTTTTGACCCGGCTCAATATGACTTTCTGGTCGCCTTTTGCGCCACCTGCTCCGAACAGCTAAAGAGATATCCGTATCTGGAGGGCCTGGAGGTAAGCGAAAGCTGGGCGAGCCGGGTGCGGGACATGAACGAGCTTCTGGTCAAAGACCTTGACTGGAGGCCGGAACCCGGCCACTCCATGGCAGAGGACGCGCCTTTGCGTGTCTTTTACCACGATCCCTGTCACCTGCGCCGCAAGCAGGGCCTTTTCGAAGAGCCCAGGGCCCTGATTCAGTCTCTGCCCGGGGTGGAGCTGGTCGGGGCTGACCAGCCACTGGTTTGCTGCGGCTACGGCGGCCTGTTCAACCTCTGGCATTACCCCTTGAGCCAGGATATCTTTTTCCAGAGGATGGAATCCATTACCCCCTTTGAGCCGGACGCCATCGTGACCGCCTGCTCAGGCTGTTTGCTTCAATTCGAGGACGGAATTCGAAGGCTGGGCTTAGAAACGAGGATATTGAGCCTGGTTGAGCTAATGGCCTCCCGGGGCCTGGATAAACCAGAGGCCTGAGCCGAAAACACGGGCCTTAAGGAGGCTTTAGCCGGTGCGGCCCTCAGAGGGGCGCGACTAAAATCCTCTTGGAGTCTGGGGTGGTTTTGCGGTCCAGCATCTTATCTAACGAGTCAAGCATCTTGATGATTCTCTGAACCAGGTTCCGGGCCACGAGCAGCATCCTGCGCCGGGCCTCGTCCAGGTCGGGGCTGGCCAGGGACTCCTCGATCTCCGCATCAAGGCGCTTCATCTGCTTGATGACGCTGGAAAGAGCCTTGACCAAAGCCTCGGGCGGTTCCTGGTCGGATTGAAGCTTCCAGCGGGCGGCGTCAAGCGTGCCTTGGAGCTGCTCATGCGTTTCAGCCCTGAGCGCCTGGCTCTGGCCCGTAAGGAGAGCCGCCAGGATAGCCCCCAGGATCAGAGTCAAGGGGAAAGAAGACCTTCTCATGGAGAAGTCACCTCTGATTAAATCAAGACTTGTTTCTTATTAACAGCCAGGGCCTAGTTCAAGGACTTAACACGCCTCTCCAGCCAGTCATACCACGCCTCAAGACCCTCCCCGGTGCGGCAGGAAACCTCGAAGATCGCAATACCCGGACTGAGTCTGGACGCCGCCTCCCTGATCCTTTCAATATTGCAGTCCACGTAAGGCAGCAGGTCAATCTTATTGATGAGGAGCGCCTTGCTCAGGGTGAACATCAGGGGATACTTGAGAGGCTTGTCGTCGCCTTCGGGCACCGAGAGGATCATGATCTTCATGTCCTCGCCCACTTTAAACTCAGCCGGACAGACCAGGTTCCCCACGTTTTCCACCACCAGCAGGTCCAGGTCGGTCATGTCAAGCTGAGTGACTGCCTCCCGGATCATGTTCCCGTCAAGGTGGCAGGCCCCTTGGGTGTTGATCTGGATCACCTGAACGCCTTTCTGGGCGATCCGCTCGGCGTCAAAGCTTGACTGGATATCTCCTTCGATCACCCCGATGCGGAGCCTGTCTTTCAAATGATCAATGGTTCGCTCGAGCAGGCTGGTCTTGCCTGCGCCGGGGCTGGACATGAGGTTCATGACGAAGAGCTGGTTTTGGTCAAACATCTCCCGGTTCTGTTCGGCGATGCGATCATTGGCCTCCAGGATATTGCGTACAACGCGTACTTTCAAAACAACCTCCCATAATCTGGTTTGGCGCCAGTGATAAGTTGGTGAATATTAATCAGCCACCTCGATGTTTTCGATGGTCAGCTCCCTTCCTTTTTCCAGCTTCGGGTCTGCCTCGCTGCACTCCGGGCAGATAAACGCCATTTCATCAGCCGTGAACTCATGCCCGCAGGCAAGGCAGCGATAAGTCAAAGGCACCTCCCTTATGTGAAGAGCCGTGCCAGCCAGCCCGGTGTTTTCGGTGATGATTTCAAAACAGAAGGTCAGGTGCTGCGGCACCACCGCGGCCATCCTTCCAACGGCAAGATTGATGGCCTGGAGCTTCTCCACGCCGTGGCGCGTCATTTCCTCCTGGACAATATCCACAATGTTCTGGGCAAGGGACATCTCATGCATGAAACTCAACCGGCCAGCCTTATAATTTCTTTTAATATTTTATTCACCCTGCCGTGACCCTGTCAAATAAATTGTGACCCGGCCCGGCGGGCAGGGAGCCTGCCAGCTGCGGTCTGGAGACTGATTTTGGGGTAAAAAGAAGTTCCCTGCCATCAACTAGCAGAAATAATTGATATAATAAGACAGGTTGCCTGCAAGGCCGCCTGGCCAGGCTTGCAATTGATGAGGTGAAGGAATATACTTGAACACAGTTTTTCAAGAAGGCATGCCCCTTTTTTCATTTGACCTTAAGTGAAAATGGGAATCAAGCTGTCCTGTCGGTAATACCAGTATGAAAGATGACACCAAGCTGCCCGGGCCGAAAGATTTACAGAAAGAGCTGGCCGACTACCTTTCCCGGAAGTACGGAGAGCGGGTCAAGGTCATCTCGCCGGTGATCATGCGGACCGAATTAAACAAGGATGAAAGCGATGGCAGGGAAGCCAAACCCTCTTCCCTGAATCAGGTCAATTTCCGCCTCAAGCCGGAGGAACTCAAGGAGTTCCTGGACCAGTACATTATCAAGCAGGATGAGGCCAAGACCATTGTCGCCACCAAGGTCTGCACGCATTTTAACCGGGCCGAATTCGACCGGCGGCTGCCTCAGGAAGACGGCGGCCGCAGCGTGGGGCAGGTCAAGAACAATATCCTGATGATCGGCCCCACCGGCGTGGGCAAGACCTACCTCATTAAACTTATTGCTAAAAAACTCGGCGTGCCCATGGTCAAGGCGGACGCCACCAAATTTTCCGAGACCGGGTACGTGGGCAGCGACGTGGAAGACCTGGTGCGTGACCTCTATCATGAGGCTGGCGAGAACAAGGAGTTGGCCGAGCACGGGATCATTTACATTGACGAGATAGACAAGATCGCCTCCAGCCGGAACCTGATCGGCCCGGACGTCTCCAGGACCGGTGTTCAAAGGGCTTTACTCAAACCCATGGAAGAGACCGAAGTGGACCTCAAGGTGTCTCATGATCCCATCTCTCAGCTTCAGGCCATGGAACGCTACCGCCGCACAGGCAAACGCGAAAAAAGAACGATTAATACAAAAAATATCCTCTTTATTGTCAGCGGCGCCTTTCCCGAGCTGATTCCGATAGTCAAAAAACGCCTCCAGGCCCATGGCGTGGGCTTTACCGCGGAGATCTCCACCCCGGGAAAGGATACCCGGTTTCTCCACCAGATCAGGTCGGAAGACTTCATTGAATATGGATTCGAAAGTGAGTTTATCGGCCGGCTGCCTGTTCTGGCCGTCCTGGACCCTCTTGCGGAAGAAGACCTCCACCAGATTCTTAAAAACCCGAACAGCCCGATTATCACCAGCAAGAAAAAGGACTTCAGGTCATACGGCATTGATCTTCTCTTCGATGATAAAGCCCTGGCCCGGCTGGCCCGGCTGGCCGCCGCGGAAAAAACAGGGGCCCGGGGGCTGGTCAGCGTCATCGAGCGCGTTCTGCTGCCTTTTGAATCCAGGCTGCCTTCGACTGAAATTCATCGTTTCTCCATCAGTTTGAACACGGTCGAGGACCCGGAGGCCGATCTCAAAGCCTTGTTAAAGGACCCGGACGCCCCGGAGCGGCAAAGCCATTACGACCGGCTCAGCGCTGAGGAACGGCAGGAGCTCCTGGCCTTAATCCAGGAACACGAAGAGCTCCTGGAGTTCTGCCCCAGCCTGCCTTTAAGCACGACCAGGGTCAATCTCCTGGCGGCCTTTATCTCCCAGGAGTTCATGGACCTGACCGAGGCAGCCGCCAGGCTAAAGGAGATCTATAACCAGGTCGAGGTCTGTGAGACAAAAATTTTTAAACAGCTTGGCCTGACCGTCGAGTTCACCGAAGGTGCGGCCGATGAACTGGTCCGCCGCGTCGTCACTGAAGGCCAGGAGCCGGAACAGGTTTACCGCCTTTTTTACCAGGACTTCCGGGCCGGGCTGCGCCAGGTTAGCGAGAAGACCGGCCGAAGAGTATTTACCATCACCCGGGAAGCAGTTCTCAACCCAGAGGAGTTCTTGAACGACCTGGCCTTCGAAGGCTTCGATGATTAGTCACCGAACCTGAAGCCTCTTATAAAGCCGCAGGAGCCTCCTCCTCAATGAGCGACTGATGATTGGTATCTCCAAATTATACTGCGGCGCGGTCGAACCGTCCGACGCCTTGCGTTACGGCCGCCGCATGAGCGACCTGCCTTCACACCTCCTCCAGTTTGCCCAGGATAAGAAGCCGGTCGTGGTCTGGAACGTGACCCAGGCCTGCAACCTCAAGTGCGTCCACTGTTACGCCCAGGCCAAGGCCGGGGCCGGGCGGGACGAACTGTCCACCGGTGAGGCCATGGCCCTGATTGACGATCTGGCCGTCTTTGGCGCACCGGTCCTGCTCTTTTCCGGCGGGGAGCCCCTGATGCGGCCCGACCTGACCGCGCTGATCAAGCATGCCGTCAAGAAAGGCCTGCGGGCGGTGCTGTCCACCAACGGCACTCTTATCGGCAGGGACAAGGCCGTGGAACTGAAAGACCTGGGGCTTTCATACGTGGGCATCAGCCTCGATGGGCTGGGCGAGGTCAACGACCGCTTCCGGGGCGTTAGCGGGGCCTTTGATATGGCCCTGTCCGGCATGGCAAACTGCCAGGAGGCCGGTCTCAAGGTCGGCCTTCGCTTCACCATGAACAAACGCAACGTGGCTGAAATTCCGGGCATCTTCAATCTCCTGGAGGAAAAGGACATCCCCCGGGTCTGTTTTTATCACCTGGTTTACACCGGCCGCGGTTCCGCCCTGATGGAGGAAGACCTCAGCCATTGGGAAACCAGGGACGCCCTGGACCTGATCATGGACCGCACCAGGGATCTTCATGACCGGGGTCTGCCCAAGGAGGTCCTGACCGTGGATAATCACGCCGACGGACCCTATCTTTACCTCCGCATGCTCAGAGAGAAATCTCCGCGGGCCAGCGGCGTGCTCGAACTGCTGAAGATGAACCAAGGCAACAGCTCCGGCCTGGGCATCGGCTGCGTTTCCTGGGACGGCCGGGTCCACGCCGACCAGTTCTGGAGGAGCCATACCTTTGGCAACGTGCGGGAGCGGCCTTTCAGCGAAATATGGACCGACTCCTCCATCACCCTCCTGGCTCAGTTAAAGGAAAAAAAGAATTACGTCACCGGCCGGTGCCAGACCTGTTACTGGCTGGACGTCTGCGGCGGGAACTTCCGGGCGCGGGCCGAAGCGGTCTTTGGGGACCCCTGGGCCCCGGACCCGGCCTGTTATTTGACCGATGAGGAGATTAAAGGAGTTTATTGAAGGGCAGGGGGGAATTTTTGGAAAAAAGTTTTCCCGACAGAAAAAACGGAGGCATCCATGTATTTTCCTGAATATCGTGCCAGGCGGACGAGGCGCACCGAGACTCTCCGGCGCATGGTTCGTGAAACCTCGCTGTCCGTGGACGACCTGATCTACCCGCTTTTTGTCGTCCCGGGGTCCAATGTCAAGACGCCCATCTCGACCATGCCCGGGCAGTATCATTTCTCGGTGGACAGGCTAGTTGATGAAGTCGCGGCGGCGCGTGACCTGGGCATCCCGGCGGTGATACTATTCGGCCTGCCTGAAACCAAGGATGAGGTTGGGTCCTCGGCCTACGATCCGCAGGGGATCATCCAGCGGGCCTTGACCGCAATTAAAGAAAAAGTCGAGGACATACTCCTCATTAGCGACGTCTGTCTCTGCGAATATACCTCCCACGGACACTGCGGCGTCCTGAAAGGCCATGAGGTGGACAACGACCCCACCCTGGAACTGCTGGCTAAAACTGCCTTGTCGCACGTTCAGGCCGGAGCGGACATGGTCGCCCCTTCGGACATGATGGACGGCCGGGTGGCTGAGATCCGGTCGGTCCTGGATGAAAAGGGGTTTACTCACATTCCGATCATGAGCTACGCCGCCAAATTCGCTTCAGCTTTTTACGGGCCTTTCCGGGAAGCGGCCCAGTCGGCCCCTGCCTTTGGAGACCGGCGAAGCTACCAGATGGACCCGTCCAACATCCGGGAGGCCTTGCGCGAGGTGGCCATGGACATCGAGGAAGGCGCGGACATCATCATGGTCAAGCCGGCCATGGCCTTTATGGACGTCATCTGCCGCGTCCGGGAGGAGTTTAACCTGCCTCTGGCCGCCTACAGCGTTAGCGGGGAGTACGCCATGATCAAGGCTGCGGCTGAAAAAGGCTGGATTGATGAAAAACAGGTGGTGCTCGAGCTCCTGACAGGGATCAAGCGTGCCGGCGCGGACATGATCCTGACCTACTTTGCCCTTCAAGTGGCGTCCTGGTTAAAGGAATGACAGCCATGTCTCATGCGGTGGTTTCCGGCCATGGCGGCTCAATGGCAGCCCCGCGGCTGGTGGCCTGGGAGGTGACCCGGGCCTGCAACCTGGCCTGCCTCCACTGCCGGGCCGCGGCAATCAACGAACCGGATCCGAACGAATTGACCACGGCCGAGGGACTGAGGCTCATAGACCAGATCGCAGCCATGGGCCAAGGCATCATTCTGATCATGACCGGCGGCGAACCGCTGCTCCGGCCCGACGTCTTCGAACTGGCAGCCCATGGCACGGCCAGGGGCCTGCGCGTCGTCATGGCCCCGAACGGAACACTCATCACCCCGGAGACAGCCCAAAAAATCAAGGCCAGCGGCGTCCAGCGCATCAGCATCAGCCTGGACGGTTCCGCGGCCCAAGACCACGACCGCTTTCGAGGCGTGGACGGCGCGTTTGAACGCACCCTCGAGGGGCTGAGGTATGCCCGGGACGCGGGCCTGGAATTCCAGGTCAACACCACGGTCACGCGCGGGAACCTCGGCCAGATCGAAGCCATCCAGGACATGGCTATCTCCATGGGGGCCGCGGCCCATCATATCTTTCTCCTCGTCCCCACCGGCCGAGGCCGCGCCCTGACCAACGAAGTCATCTCGGCTGAGGAGTATGAAAAGGTCCTGAACTGGTTCTATGACCGGCACTTCAAGGTGCCGGTGGAACTGAAGGCCACCTGCGCGCCACACTACCACCGCATCCTGCGCCAGCGAGCCCGGGCCGAAGGCAAGAAGGTGGACTTCGCCACCTTTGGCCTGGACGCGGTCTCACGGGGATGCCTCGGGGGACAGGGATTCGTTTTCGTCTCCCATACCGGTCAGGTGCAGCCCTGCGGCTACCTCGAAGTGGACTGCGGCCAGGTCCGGGAAAAGGATTTTAGCGAGATATACCGCTTCTCGCCCGTCTTTCTTGAACTGAGAAACCGGGACTGCTACAAAGGCAAGTGCCAGGTCTGCGAGTATTTCCAAGTCTGCGGCGGCTGCCGGGCGCGCGCCTTTGAGGCCACCGGAGACTACCTGGCCGAGGAGCCGCTGTGTTTGTATCAGCCGAAAGGTGTTTAAAGTGATTTAGGGGAACCCTTTTTTTGAAAAAAAAGTGTTCCCCCAGACCCCCTCCTAAAAAAACCAGCAAGACTGAGGCTGCGTCCGCAGCCCCAGTCTGTGAAAAATTTTTGAAGGCTGGAAAAAATGGAGAAGCAAGTTGGCTGAAAATGATATCGAAATACCCCTTAATGAAACCGAACGCTCCGTGCTCAACCAGATTCAGTCCGACTTCCCCATAGAGGCTCGCCCCTACCAGGTGCTGGCTCAAAGGCTCGGCCTGACTGAGGCTCAAGTCCTGGAAATAGTCCAGCGGCTCAGGAAAAACGGGGTCATCCGCCGCATCGGCGGGAATTTTTTCGCGCGCAGCCTGGGCTACACCAGCACCCTGTGCGCCGCCCGCGTGCCAGAAGACAAACTGGAAGAATTTATCGAAGCGGTCAATGAGTATCCCGGTGTGACCCACAACTACCGCCGCAGCCACGACCTCAACGTCTGGTTCACCTTCATCGCCCCCTCCATGGAAGACATCGAAAAAAACCTGGCCGCCATCGCCGAGGCCTCCGGCGTCAGGGAAATCTACAACCTCCCGGCAGATAAAATCTTTAAAATTAAGGTGGATTTCAGGTTCGAGGAGTGAAAAGAAGGCAAACTCAGAAGAAAATTTCTCTCTCAGCCTGCCTATTTTTTTGGGAGTAGAACCTATAGGAACCGAGATTCGAGCCTAGCTACTTTTAAGAAGGTTGTCGTTCTATTAGTTAGTGCCTGTCCGGTTTTCTAAGTATTTGGTTTAAAAGTAAAAAAAGCGCATTTTATGCTGGCCATTAGTTCTTCGGATAGTGTAGAATAAGTTATAACGTTTTAAAAAT
>JAFDHD010000098.1 GCA_019308995.1 Deltaproteobacteria bacterium
GGGAAAGGCCTGGGCATACGGCTTATAGGCTGCCTTACGATTATTAAGGGCCTGGTTGAATTCGTCAGTGACCTCAATGGGGCAGGCCTCGGCGCAGTCCCCGCAGCCGGTGCATTTGTCCATATCAATAAAGCGCGGCTTCTGGTTCAGGGTGATGGTGAAGTTGCCTTCCTCGCCGGAAATGCCCGCGACTTCGCTAAGGGTAAGTAGCTCGATGTTGATGTGCCGGCCGACCTCGACCAGTTTGGGCGAGATAATTCACATGGCGCAGTCATTGGTGGGAAAGGTCTTGTCAAGCTGTGACATCATCCCGCAGTCATTGGTGGGAAAGGTCTTGTCAAGCTGTGACATCATCCCGCCAATGACCGGGGATTTTTCAACCAGGTAAACGTAGAAGCCGGAATTGGCCAGATCAAGAGCGGCCTGCATTCCGGTAATGCCGCCCCCTACGACCATAACCGAGCCGGAGATATGATCGGGTTTTGCAACAGCCATGGTCTTATTCCTTTCTTTAAAGCCCCGCTTCATCCAGGACCTGCGGCAGCCTGTCCTCCCAGCCGGCCGCGGAAATCATGACACCGTTCATGCCCATCTCCTTCAAGCGGGCGATGAGCTCACCCGCAATTTTGAGACATTGCTTCGGTTTGTCAGCAGCCTTCTGGAGGCTCCTGGTCAATTCAGGCGGGATGGTTATATTTGAAACATTTCTCTCGATGTATCTGGCCATGCCCAGGGATTTCAAGATTAGTACCGTGGGAATGACCGCGACCTGGCCGCTGTCAATCCGCTTGACGAACTGCTGGAGATGCCTGGCGTCGAATATGGGATTGGTTACGATGAACTTCACACCCAGCTCCATTTTTTCCTTGAGCTGTTCCATCTCCACCTCCAGGACCCCGCCGGAGGCTCCGGTGTCAATATTTGAACCGATATAGAAACTCGGGGGTTGAGACAACTGAATGCCGGTCATGTCCTTGCCAGAATTCAGGCTTTGAACCGCTTCGAGTAGTTCGATCAAATCCAGGTCGTTCACCGGCCTGGCCTGAAAATGGTCGCCGTGCCGGATATCCTCACCCGGTACGATCATGAGATTCTTAATGCCCAAGGCCGAGGCAGACAGGATATCGGCCTGAAGAGCCAGCCTGTTCCGGTCACGGGGACAAATTTGAAAAATCGTCTCAAAACCGTGGCTTTCCAGAAAAGCGCAGCCCCCGAGCGAACTGGCTTTCAAGACGGCGTGGGCCATTTCTGGCACCACAATGGCGTCGAGGCGGCCTCTGACCAGATTGGCCTTGGCAAGCAGGGGAGAGAAATCAGCTCCTTTGGGCGGCTCAAACTCTCCGAAAACAACGAACTCACCTGATTTACTTTTTTCCTCAAGCGACATTGAACGACCCTCCAAGCGGTGTGATAATGGAACAACAGATTCGATAAGCCGGCCAGTCCTTACTTCATGACCGGCAGCAGGATCCGGAAAGCGGTGCCTTCCCCTTCGCGACTTTCCACTTCAATCGTACCGTGATGCGCTTCAATAATGCTTTGTACGAGCGATAAGCCCAAGCCGGTACCGATAACCTCCCGCGTTTTCGGATGTTTCACCCGGTAAAATTTGTCGAAAATCTTAGGAAGCTCCTCCGGCGGAATCCCGACCCCTGTGTCTGAAACCGTTATTTCCACTGCATTACCCAGTCTTTCAGCCGTGACACGTATGTGGCCGCCGTCCGGCGAATAGTTAATGGCATTGCTGAGCAGGTTATCAAAAACCTCCTCAATGCTCTTCTGATCAGCGTGCACCGGCAGCAGGTTCTTGCAGGAACAGTTGAAGGTAATGCCTTTCCCCTTGGCCCGAACGTCCATGATGTCAATCATGCTCTGGATCAGAGGTTCGAGGTCAAGGGGCACCTGGTGCTGAACCGTCATGCCCGCCTCGAGCCGGGCCATATCCAGCAGGTCCTGAATCAGTTCCAGCAGCCCGTCTATTTTTTTTGTAGACTTGGTGAGGTACTCTCGCTGCTTATCCTCAAGAGGCCCGCACATGCCTTCCAGCATGACGCTGACAAGCTGCCTGATCGAAACAAGCGGGCTCCGCAGTTCATGCGCCACCATGTTGACGAAATCCGTTTTCATTTGATCCAGCTGCTTGAAGGGGGTGATATCTTCGAGCACAGTCACGGTCCCGGCTATGTCGCCGTCAGGACCGAGCGCCGGTGCGGAGATGGACCGGAGCGTCCTGTTTTCGACGACTATTTCCTGTGAAATAAATTCCTCGGTTGAATCGAATCTGGATTGAATTTTTTTAAGGGTCTCCAGTAAGAATTCGTCTTTCGTGATGCGGGCCAGAGGGACCGGCGTCTGGATTTCGTCCGTAATGCCCAGTAATCTTGTCAGGGCGGGATTATATAAGACCACCTCCAGGTTCCGGTTGGTGACCATGACGCCGTTGGCCAGGCAGTTAATGATCGTTTTCATCCGGCTTTTTTCGAGGTTCAAGTCATACAGGTTGCGAATCGTTTCCTGCTGAAACTGCCTGGCCTTCTGTTCCAGCCTTCTTTTGTCCGCGGCCCTGGTCACCGGCAGCATGAACTGGTGCATCTCGAAGGGCTTGGTAATAAAATCGTAAGCGCCTTTTTTCATGCATTCCACTGCGGTGTCAATGATTCCATGTCCGGTAATGATGATTACGGGAATGGCGGGGTATTTAGCGTGAGTGAGTTCAAGGACTTCTTCTCCATCCATGCCCGGCATCTTCAAGTCGAGCAGGATGATATCTATCTCCTCCTCGGTCAGGAGGTCCAGGGCCGCTTGACCGTTTTCCGCGGTAAACACGTCATACCCCCTGTTGGTCAAGATACGGTGGCAGCCCTCTCTGATTTTCTCCTCGTCGTCCACCACCAAAATTTTTATTTTGTCATTCATGGCTCATCCATCCCGAGAAAAACTGGATCAGTGTCAATTGATTCCTCGGCCTCGCGTGGAAGTTCAATAATAAAAGTCGTTCCGCCTTCCGGCGGACACTCAAACCTGATACTGCCACCATAAACCTCGATGATATTCTTGGAGATACTGAGCCCCAGCCCGGTGCCGTAACCGATGCGCTTGGTCGTGAAAAACATGTCAAAAATCTTGTCGCAGTGCTGGGGCGGGATACCCGGACCGGTGTCGGAAACACTAATAATGAACAGGCTCTCTTCGGGGTCGTATCTGGCCTTTATTTCCAGCCTGCCTTTCCCATCCATGGCGTCGGCCGCATTGGTGAAGAGGTTGGTGAAAACCTGCTCAAACTGGCCCATGTCACCGACCATTTCCGGCAGTCCGGGCTCAATGTCCTTCTGGACCTCGATATCGTGAAAAATGGCCAGATTGATCAGGAGGTTGAGGCATTGTTCGATCAAGCGGCCCAGGTGGAAGGAAGAGGCTTCTCCAATGGATTTGCGGCTGAATTCAAGCAGGTCGGAGACAATATTTTTACAGCGCAGGGTCTGGGTGACTATTTCCTGAACGTCCTTGGTTTCCTGTTCGCTCTTGGCGAGGCTCTGTTCAAGGAGTTCGGCAAACATGAGAATGATTGACAGGGGATTGTTGATTTCATGGGCCACCCCGGCAGCCATGCGGCCGACCGAGGCTATCTTTTCAGTCTGTACGAGCTGGAGATGAGCCTCGTCGAGCTCTTTTCGCATCTCTTCTATTTCACTCATGTCTTTAAAGACGCCCACGCTCCCGATATCCTTACCATCCACGGTCATAATCGAAGCCGACAGGGTGACCGGAACCTCCCGGCCGTCCTTGGTTTCAATGAACATATTGGTCGGATTCAAAACTCCCGGCGGACCGTACTGTGAGCTGCGCATCTTTGTCATGTTTTCACGAGCCACATCAATGTTGTAAAAACTGCTCAGGTGCCCCTCATTCATAATTTCCTCGGCCGAATACCCGGTCAATCGCTCCATGCCTTCATTAAACAGGAGCACCATGCCTTTGGTGTCCACGACCACGATCCCATCCACGGTGCTCTGGATCACATTCTGGAGAAAGGTGCTTGATTTCTGCGCTTCACGTTCGAGTCTTATTCTGGCGGTCACGTCTCTGGAGGCCTCTAAAAGCTGGACAATCTCACCCTGTTCATTCAGAATGGGGGCGCCGGTTATGACATCGAAGCGTTCTTCTCCATTTTCATCATGATATCCTCTATAGAGGATGTAAGGCCTTTTGATTTTTTTAACCTCTGCCAGGCAGCAAGTCTCGCATGCCGTGTCAAGCCCGTACCGCACCTCGTAACAACGCCGTCCTCTGACATCTTCCGCGCTGAGCTCAAATTCGCTCAGAAAGGTCTGATTAACGGTGTCAATGGACATATCTGTGTTCACGACCATGATTCTGTAAGGCAGTGAATCCAAGATAACCTGATATTTTTGCAGCTGCCGTTTATCTCGCTCAGCCTCCCTTTCAAGCTCGGCTTCGCGGGCCTTTATTTGAAGCAGTTCCAGCAGCCACTTCGCGGCCCGGTAATAAATGACCCCACACCCGGCCGGTTTGGTCCGATTCAGTTCCTCTGCTATCTCCTTTTCCCCGGTCAGATCAATAAAAAGATTGAGGCCCTCCAGGTGATAGAGGTCCTTAAAATTTGTGGCAACGGCCAAATTCAGCTTCCGGGCATAGATCAAGCCTGGTGCATCCGGGTTCGCATCGGCTACACCCAGGATGTCAAATTCTTGCGCGGACTGGCTGCTGTTAGATAGAGCTTTAAGAAGGTTATAGCAGTCTTGACCCCCTCCGATGATAGCAATATTCAAGGGGGAATCCAGTTCTTTTTCGCCACCCAGTCCGGCAGGGTTGTCAGGCTTTGGGCCTGATAAAATTTTGGGGCCAGGACCCTTCATCCATTCATCCTGCGGTTCTTCAACGTGAGGCTTCAAAGGCCTTCCAGGAACGAGATGAAACGCTCCTTCTGCCTAGAGTCATCTCCAAATGAGGTTGTCGCTCTATCTCGGAGGCCAAAAAAGCCCTGCAAAAGGTTTACGCCCTTTCCTAAAAGGATTTCCAACAAGCGCCTGTCAGGAGATCAGCTTTACCAGAGATGAACCTGATCTATGATTTCACAAGTTTGTTTCTATTAATCAAAAATCATCAAAAAAAGCAAGTCTAAAACATAAGGGCCGCAACTTCAGGGTTATTCCGGGGATTCGATCATTAAGGCGGGCCATTGTTTCGTCGCCGCGCCTGAAGCCGCTCGGTGTCAGCCGAATACTGCTGGACTTATGCTATCAGAGACGGCATGATAGGGCTGTGAACCAGCAGAATATACCCAGGTAAAGGAGGACACGGCTGTGCAGGCAGATACTGAATCCATTTGCTATAGACCCGCGGTTGAACTGGCCCGGATGATTCGCGAGAAAAAGCTCTCGCCGATCGAGGTCGTCAATGCCTTTCTACAGCGGATCGAAGAGATTAACCCCAAGGTCAACGCTTTTTGCACCATGACGGCCGAGACGGCCGTTGAGGAGGCGCAGCGCGCCGAACAGGCGGTTATGGACGGCGAGCCACTGGGCCCGCTCCATGGCCTCCCGTTCTCGATTAAGGACCTGGTTTACACCAAGGCTGTCCGAACCATGCGGGGATCGAAAATTTACCAGGACTATGTGCCTGACGAGGATGCGATTTTGGTGACGCGGCTGAAAGACGCGGGCGGGATCATGGTTGGCAAGACGACCACGCCTGAGTTTGGCCACAAAGGGATGACCGATTCCCTGGTGACCGGCGTGACCCGCAATCCCTGGAACACCGACCTGACACCCGGCGGTTCCAGCGGCGGCGCTGGAGCCCAGGTGGCTGCCGGGATGACTCCCCTGGCGGTGGGCACGGACGGCGGCGGCTCCATCCGTATTCCTTCGTCATTTTCAGGCATCTATGGACTGAAGCCGTCCTATGGCCGCGTGCCCGTCTATCCGGCCAGCACCCTGGACTCGCTTTCGACCGCCGGCCCCATGACGCGCACCGTGGCCGATGCGGCCCTGATGCTCTCCGTCATGGCCGGGCCGGACGATGCGGACCCCTTGTCCCTGGAGGCTCCTCCGGCCGATTATGTGGGCCAGCTCACCAGAGGCATTCAAGGCCTCAAGGCGGCCTGGAGCCCTAATCTGTGGGAAGTCCCTCTTGATGAGCAGGTGGCTGACATCACGACCAGGGCTGCACAAACCTTTGAGGAGTTGGGCGCGACCGTTGAGGAGACGGACCCTGGATTTGAGGATGTCTCAAGAGCTTTCGGTACCTTCTGGCTGGCGGGTATGGCCGGGACACTCGGGGATTACCTCGAGGAATGGGAAGACCGGATAGACCCGAGCCTGGTGCAGCAGGTTAAGCTGGGTTTGGAAATGAAGGCGGTTGACTTTGTCAAGGCCCAGATACAGCGCAGCGAGTTCCGGGACCAGGTCAGGAGATTTTTTAAACGTTACGACCTCCTGCTGCTTCCAACCATACCCATTCTGCCTTTTAAAGCAGGCGTGCCCGCGGAAGACGCCCTGAAGGACCAGCCGGTGGACCCCCGCAACTGGACTCCCTTCACCTCGCCCTTCAACCTGAGCCAGAATCCCGCCGCTACCGTCCCGGCGGGCTTTTCTAAAGAAGGGCTGCCCGTGGGTCTGCAGATCGTGGGACGCCGATTCGCCGATCTGACCGTGCTTCAGGCCTCGGCCGCGTTTGAAGCCCTCCGGCCCTGGCAGGCCGAGCGGCCAAGTCTGTAATCTGATGAGATGGGTGGGATGATCTGGGGGGACTTTTTTTTTAAACAAAAGGGTTCCCTTAGACCCCCCGGGATAAAACTGTCAAATCAAGGAGCAGCCATATGTCTGAAATAGAAGCCAAAAAGGCGATTGAGGCCTTCTTTGCCGGATTCAATTCCCAGGATGACGAAGCGCTTCGCCAGGCTATGAACTTCCCACACGTCCGTATTGGCGTTAACAGGGTGAGGATCATACCTGAACCGTCGGATTTTAAAGCAGGTTTCAATTTCCTCATCGAACGCGAGGGCTGGCACCACAGCATGCTGGATGCGGCCAAGGCAATTCACGCCTCGGACGACAAGGTCCACTTTGCCATCGAATTCAGCCGCTTTCACACGGACGGAACCAGGTACGTCACTCACAAATCGCTCTGGATCGTTACCAAACAGAACAACCACTGGGGTGTACTCTGCCGCTCCAGTTACGCCCCTTGATAAAAAAAGGAAGGCTCTAGGATTTAAGCGAGGATAAAGACGCAAACCGCTCCAGGGCCGCGATGGCCTTGACCGCCCTCTCCGGTCTTGAAAAGGCGGGCATACCTTTCCTGGTATAAATGCTCAGGGTGTTGTCCTGCCCCACGGCGTAGGCAGGCACGGCCAGGAGAGGTATCTTCGCCTCGGCCACGATCTGGGCCAGCGCGGAGGCTATGTTTTCATCATCCAGCGGGTAGTAGGTGATCCACAGGATAACGTCGCACTCCCTGGACATGATATCTATGCATCTTTTGATAATTTGTGCAAATTCACCATACGGCGGCCAGACCAGGTCAACCGGATTTCTGGTGGACGGAATGGGCGCCTTTACCTGCCTCATGAACTGGCGTATTTCCTCCTGAGCCTGGCCGGAAAACGAAGGCACCTCCAGGTCGAGGTCTTCGCAGGCGTCGGCAGCGGTCACCGCGCCGCCGCCCGCCTCGACCAGGATCCCGACGCGTCTGCCTGGAGGCAGGTGCGTGGCGTTGAAGGCCACGGCAAAATCAATCATTTCATAAATACTGTCCGCCCGGATGATTCCGGTCTGCCTGAACGCGGCCTGGAGAATCGAATCGGGCACGGCCAGGGACCCGGTGTGGGATGCGGCGGCCCTGGCCCCGGCTGCTGTTTTTCCTGACTTCCAGATGATAATCGGCTTTTTTTTCGAAACCTGCCTGGCCAGTGAAAGGAGGCGGCGTCCCTCCTTTATCCCTTCCAAATAAGCAGTGATAACTTTTGTCTGTGGGTCTTCAGCAAAATATTCGAGGTAGTCGGCTGCTGTGAGGTCAATCTGGTTGCCGATACTAGCCACCTTGCTGAACCTGAGCCCGCGCTGAAGGCCCTCGATAATCATTGACTCCGCCGACCAGCCGCTCTGCCCGATAAAGGCCACCGCACCGTTCTCCGGGGGACTGTCAACGGCCGTAAGATGAGGTAGAATCATGTTTATTTTCGCATCCGGACTGTATAATCCCATACAATTCGGACCGACGATCTTTGTCCCTCCTTGACGCGCCGTTTCGACCATCCTGGCTTCAAGGGCTTTTCCTTCAGCATCGAGTTCACCAAATCCGGCACTGTGGATAATCACGAACTTCACCCTTTTCTCAGCGCAGTCCGAAACTGCCTCCAGTGTTATCTGCGCCGGAATCGTTGAGATCGCCAGGTCAACCTCACCCGGAATGTCCTGAACCGATTGATAGCTCTTGAGCCCCATCACCTCCGAGGATTTCGGGTTGACCGGATAAATCCGGCCGCTGAAACGGTGGTCTATCAGGCTCTTCAGGAACCGGCCGCCCGATTTTTGCGCGTCATTGGAAGCCCCGATCACAGCTACTGATAAAGGATTAAACAGAAAATCAAGCATTATTTGTACCTCCGCTTCCCTAGCCATTTCAGGACATTAAGCAGCAAGGAAGGGTTTGAATCAGTTTTCATGGCCTGAAGTGTAAAAGGGAGAGGTTGGTTTGTCAAACAGAAAGCATTTCAGCGATAAAGGAATGGCCACGTAAAAAACCGGCTGAGCCCTGAGGCGGTTACAGGCGTTCCCCCTGTTTCAAGACCCTAGATGCGGTCTTAACACTTTTTACTTGATACCGAAGCGCTTTTATCTTACGCTGATACAACTTCCAAATAAAAACAGGAGCAAAGATAATGACGCAGCCCGGCTTGGACGCGCAACTCTTCCAGAAGCGATGCTGCAAATCGGTTTAATCCATTTAGGATTATGTCAGAGGAGGTGAAGGAAGAATGAATCTCACCGAAAAACAGATGATTGGCCTCTACACCACCATGAAAAGGATCCGCATGTTCGAGGAGCGGGTTGCGGAACTGTTCGCAGGCGGCCGCATCCCGGGATTCGTCCACCTTTATGTGGGAGAGGAGGCTGTGGCGGCCGGGGTTTGTTTGGTCCTCAAACCGACGGATTATATCGCCAGTACCCATCGCGGTCACGGGCATCTGATTGCCAAGGGGGGCGACCTCAAGTTGATGATAGCCGAACTTTTTGGGAAAAAGACAGGCTACTGCAAAGGCAAGGGCGGTTCGATGCACATTGCCGACATCGAGTTGGGCATCCTGGGGGCCAACGGTATCGTCGGGGGAGGCCTGCCCATCGCCACCGGAGCCGCACTGGCGGCTCAGTATCAAGGCAAGGACGCGGTGGCGGTCTGCTTCTTCGGAGACGGCGCCTCCAACCAGGGAACCACCCACGAAGCCATGAACCTGGCGTCCTGCTGGAAACTCCCGATTGTCTTTGTCGTGGAAAACAACAAGTTTGGCGAGTTCACGCACCAGTCCAGGCACCAGGCCATCGAGGACATTGCCGATCGGGCCGCCGGTTACGATATTCCCGGGATGGTGGTGGATGGCAATGACGTGGCCGCCGTGTGCGAAGCGGCCTCCGAAGCTGTGGCACAGGCCCGGGAAGGTAAAGGCCCAACGCTGATCGAATGCAAAACATACCGCGTCCGGGGTCATTTTGAAGGAGACGCCATGGCCTACCGGGACGAAAAAGAAGCCAAGGAATGGATGGGTAAGGACCCGATAGAGCAGTTTGAAAAAAAACTGACCCAGCAGGGGGTCTTAACCCAGGACAAGGCCGAGGCCATCAGAGGCGCCATCGAGAAGGAGTTGGAGGAGGCCGTTCTTTTTGCCGACGAGAGTCCGTTTCCGGACCCCGGGGAACTGACCACGGATGTTTATACGTCTTAAGAGGGCGTTGTATCTGATGAGAAGATTTGGAGAGCAGGACTAGGATCAAAGAAAGGACTAGGATCAAAGAAAGGAGAGGTGTTCCATGCCCAGCATGACGATAGCACAGGCCATAAACAGTGCCTTGAAGCTTGAAATGGAACGGGATCCGAACATCTATATTGCCGGTGAAGACGTGACCGGCGGTGTTTTTGCCGTTACTCAGGGTCTGGTTGAACAATTTGGTGAAAAACGGGTCCGCGACACGCCAATTACGGAAAGCGCCATCATTGGAACCGCGGTTGGCGCGGCCATCTGCGGTTTGCGGCCGGTGGTGGAGCTGATGTTTGTGGACTTTATCGGCGTGTGTTTGGATCAGCTTTTCAATCAGGCGGCCAAGATGAAGTATATGTTCGGTGGCAAGGCCAGGCTGCCCATCGTCGTCAGGAGCATGTGCGGCGCGGGCGTGGGGGCCGCGGCCCAGCATTCCCAGTCCCTGGAGGCCTGGTTCATGCACGTGCCCGGTCTGAAGGTCGTCATGCCAAGCACCGCTTATGACGCCAAGGGCCTTTTGATTTCATCAATCCGCGACGATAACCCGGTGGTCTTCCTCGAACACAAGACCCTGTATTTTACAAGCGGCGAGGTACCGGAGGAGGCGTACACCGTGCCTCTGGGAGAGGCCGATATCAAGAGGCAAGGGGAGGACGTCACAGTTGTAGCCACGGGACGGATGGTCTTGCTGACGCAGGAAGCAGCTGAAAAACTGGCTGAGGAAGGGATCAGCATCGAAATAATTGACCCCCGCACCCTTTCACCCCTGGATGAGGAGACCATCATTAATTCCGTCAAAAAGACATCCCGTCTGGTGATTGTGCACGAAGAGGTGAAGTTTGCCGGTTCAGGCGCGGAGATAGCAGCCATGGTCGCGGAAAAAGCTTTCGATTACCTGGATGCGCCGATCTTGCGCCTGGGCGCCCCTTTTACCCCGGTGCCTTTTTCGCCCGTTCTGGAACAGGAATTCATCCCCAGTACAGAGAAAATCATGGTCACGGTGAAAAAGGTTATGGGCCGGTGAGGCCGGTGCATCTCCTCTCCCTGACTTTCTCGATCTTTACGCTCAATCCGGCCGGTCAATGTTATTCTCATAAACGGGGCGGCTTGTGAAAGCGAAGAGGAGACGGTTGACGCCTCGTTGAAACCTCAGAGGTTTCCGGGGCTGAAAAATCCTTCTTTTTATCATGATGAACGCTGAGGTTTAAGTCAGAACGGATAAGATGAGTCAATACTTCCCTGCGGCGGTTCCCCGCTTTTTATTTTGTCTCCTCGTTTTTATTCTGGCCTTCTGCCAAGGATCGAGCCGGGCCGGGGCCGAATCTTCCAGGGGCCCCGCCGCGCCTGTGGTGGTGGCGCCCGTTGAAGAGAGAGTTGTGGCCTTGACTCTGGAACTGGTGGGGACGGCTGTGGCCAGCCGCACCAGCCGGGTGGCGGCTGAAGTGGCGGGCCTGGTTAAGACCATCAACTTTAAAAAAGGGGGTCTCGTCACCAGCGGGGCCGCCCTGGTTACCCTGGATAAAACGAGCCAGCGACTCGCGCTCAAGGCCTCCCAGGCCGTCCTGGCCGGAACAAACATCCGGCTCGATAAAGCCCGCCAGGACCTAGAACGTTCCGCCAGTCTGAAAAAGGCCCAAACGATAAGTGTTCAGAACTATGAGCGAGACATCTTCACGGTGAGGACTCTGGAACAGGAGGTGGCGCGGGCTCAGACCGAAGTGACTCGGCTGACCGACCGCATCAATCGCATGGTGGTGCGCGCGCCTTTCACCGGCTCCATCATCGAACAGCATACCGAAGTCGGCCAGTGGCTCCACGCCGGGGCCCCGGTCGTCACCCTGATGGACCTTTCCTTTATCAAGGTCAGAGTGCTTTTGCCCGAGCGTTATCTGGACGAAATCAAGGTCGGGTCTTTAGCCCGGGTCACCTTTGACGCCTTCAAGGGGGATGTCTTTAAGGGCCAGGTCTCGGTTATCATTCCGGCTGCCGCAGAGAAATCCCGCAACCTGCC
>JAFDHD010000099.1 GCA_019308995.1 Deltaproteobacteria bacterium
CATGAGTTTATTAAGGAGGCACAGAAATGAATTCCATATCCAGCGCACCCCCGCCCCTGGTTCGTGTTACCCGCGGCGGGTTGACCGAGAGCCTGCACCGCGGCTCGATCCTAGTGGTTGAGGCCTCAGGCCGTCAGATCGCAGCCCTGGGCGACCCGGAGGAGATGGTTTTCCTGCGTTCGGCCGCCAAGCCGCTCCAGGCCCTGCCGGTCATTGAAACCGGGGCGGCTGACCGGTTCGGCCTGACCCCGGCTGAAATGGCCGTCATGTGCGGATCATTAAACGGCCAGGATTTTCAGGTCGCGGCGGTGCGTTCCATCCTGGACAAGATCGGCCTCAAACCCACGGCTCTGGACTGCGGGGTTCACCGGACCCACGGAGCTTCATAATAATTGCGCGGGCAAGCATGCGGCCATGCTGGTTTTATGCGTGCATCATGGCTGGCCTATTGAGGACTATACCGAAGGCCACCACCCGGTCCAGAAGCTGATCCTGAGCAAGGTCGCGGAGCTGACCGGCGTGCCGACTGAAAAAATCGGGCAGGGCATTGACGGCTGCGGGGTGCCTGTCTTTGCCCTTCCGTTTAAAAACCTGGCTCTGGCCTTTGCGCGGCTGGCCGAAGCCGCAGCCGGTTCTCAACCGGAGCCTATGGCCCGGCTCATGAAAGCCGCCCTGGACCATCCGGAGATGATGGCCGGGGACGATCGGATTTGCACTGAGGTCATGCGCGTCGGGCGCGGGCGGTTTCTGGCTAAAACCGGGGCTGAAGGGAGCTATGCCTTGGCGCTCCCTGACTCCGGCCTGGGTGTGGCGCTGGGCATCGAGGACGGCCACGCCCGGGCTGTGAACGCGGCCGTGGTCGAGGTCTTGCTTCAATTGGGCCAGTTAAGCCGGGAGGATACCGCCAGGCTGGCTGCGTTTCATCGCCCGGTTATCAAGAATCACAAAGGGCAGGATGTGGGATATATTGAGGCAATCTTTGACTTGAATTATCAGGCGTAAACGTCCAGGAGGCTGCCTTTAACCGGATGGGCAGGAGCGGCGATCTGGACTTTATTAACCTCGGTCGAGGCGGCTCGCACCTTGTCCAGCATCTGAGTCAGCATCTTCTCCCGCCAGGCCAGCCGGTTAAGCTCATCTGCATACAGGGCCTGACCTGGATGGGATTGTCTGGCTATAGAATCAACCATTCCTTTTCTCCTTCCAGGTTATAATACCTGACTTGGTAGATCAAATTCCGTGCCAGTTAGAATTTTTATTAAGAATCTAATAAAAACAGAATATTGAAGGAGTTATCCCTTTGGAGACCGCTGGGTGGAACTGCCAAAATTTTGACATTGAGACGCTAAAAAAGGTTTGGCAGGGAGGATGGCTTTCTCAACTACAAGCCAAGGATCGGGTTGAGCGATCTTTTAATGACATGAAGGCCTCTGACAGTGGTCTGACTGAGAGAGAAAAAACAGATGGAGAAGAGGAGTAAAAGGATCAATAAAGTTATAATTCCTGTAATAAAAATGGTTTTTCGCTCCAGGCGGCCCCTGAAGAAGCGCGCCAGTTTGCCTTCTGGTTTGAATCTATAAGCATCAGGTTTCTTGCGTTGGCAAACGAATTCAGGGTAGTTCGGATCCCGGTAGCGCGGGTCTATTTTCTTACGCTTTTCTTCTGGAAAGGATTCCTGTTTTGTGAACAGCCAGGATGTAATTTGTTCAGCCATAAACAGCTTCCCGTCAATTGTAAATAAGACATGATTAAATAATCATAGATGATCATTTTTTCATGTCAAGATAAAATTGATTTAAGATTCGATGCCTTCTCGGGCTTTAATTCCCTGCTGGTAGTAATGTTTGATCTCTTTAACCTCAGAGACAAGATCCGCTTTGGCAATGATGTCTGGATGAGCGTTGCGCCCGGTGAGGATCAGTTCAACCTGAGGCGGTTTCTCGTCTAACAATTTCACCAGCTCCTGGACCTCGAGAAGGGAAAAATAAACAGCTATATTGACTTCATCCAGAACGACCACGTCATACTCCTGGCTTAACATGGCGGCCCGAGCCTCTTCCAAGGCGGCCTGCGCCTTCATGCGGTCTTCCGGCTTCAGCCTGTGAGGGTGAATAAAACCTGGCCGACCCATGGGCTTTATCGTCAGCTTTTCTTTGAAGGCCTGAGCAGAGAAATGTTCACCCGCTGAATCCGGCGCTTTCATAAACTGGACGATAAAGACCTTTAAGCCCCGGCCTATGGATCGGAATGCCTGACCTAGGGCGGCGGTGGTCTTCCCTTTACCATCGCCGGTATAGACCTGAATGTAACCTTTTGCCAGCATTAAGGGTTTCCTCCAGGGTTATGGTGACTAAAACTCAAGCTGCTTAGGGTCAGTCATGTCTTTAAACCGTTGGCTAAAGCCATGTCAAGCCTAAAACGTTTTGCATGTCTTTTTAGATTTTTCAAAGGTTCAGGCAGCGGTAATTTGAGCTTTAAATCGGAATCAAACGCAAAGCACTTGCAAAGCTATAATACAGTGAGCTAATATCAGTATTTAATTTCATGAGTATTTAGCTGCCGATCTGGCAAGTTGTATCAAACGGGTCGAGAACCATGGAAAAAAACAGATTAAAAATAATGATTGCCAATCCCAATCTTGAATTAAGAAACATCATCCGGAACTATCTGAGGCTTGAAGGCTATGAAAATTTCACTATCACGGAAAATGGGAAGTCTGCCTGGGTTAAAATCAGGGAGGCGCCTGTTGATCTAGTTGTGGCTGACTACGAGCTGCCCGATATGAGCGGGTTGGAGCTTTTGGCTGCCATCAGGAAGGACAAGCGCCTCAAGGAAACCCTGTTTCTTCTTATTTCCTCGGAGGTGCACCAGGACTACATTGCCAGGGCCGCTGAGCTGCATGTTGACGCCTACTTGCTCAAGCCGTTTTCTCACCAGATTCTGGCTAATAAGGTTAATACCATTTTTAGGAGCCGCTTCAGACCGGATCCAGGATACCTCACTTCCAAGGAAGCTGACCGTCTGCTTGAATCCGGAGATGTGGAAGGGGCCTTGCTGAAATACAAAGAGGTTATAGAAGCGACAAAAAGTTTCATGGCCTTGATGCACTATAAAATCGGCGGCGCCCATGAAAAACTTAAGCAAATTGAGGAGGCGGAGTCCAGTTACCATGAAGCGCTCAGGGTGAGCGAACTTCATGTGGATTCGCTGGATGCCTTAGGCAGTCTGAACATGAAAAAAGGCAAGCATGAGGATGCCGCCGGATACTTCAAATAGAGCGCGGACATCAGTCCCCTTAACGCTCAGCGCCAGTTTAAACTAGGCGAGGCCCTGCTTGAAACTAACGAGCCTCAGGAGGCGGAAAAGGCCTTTAAAAGATCCCTGGCCATTGACCCCTACCAGACCCATATCTTCAACCGCTTGGGCATAAGTTTGCGGCGCCAGGGGAAATTAGATGAGTCTCTCAGGTTTTTTGAACAGGCTCTTGCGGCCACGGATGACGATGAGCACCTGTATTTCAATACCGGTCAGGTTTACTCCCAGATGGGCAACAGGGAGGCCGCACGGCCGCTTTTAATAAAAGCCCTGGAGCTTAACCCCGACTTTACAGAAGCCGCGGAATTATTAGAGAAGATAAATAGATCTTGATATGATGGTTTTCATTAAACCTTTGACCTAATATGATTTTCCTGTGCAGGAATCATACAGCCGCTCAGGGTGAGAAGCATGCAGGACGGCTATCTGGCTTACCTAAACTACCAGATCAAAGAAGAGGTCGTTCAGAATTACCTTAGAGAGCGATTGATTCTTGAGGAGGAGAAGAACGAGTTTTCAGAAGAACTGGCTGCCTACCGTGAGGTTGAAACAGCGGCTGGAGAGGCGCTAGGTTATCTGGGCTGCCTGCTGCTCACCCCGGATAATCTTGGGAAGTTTTTTTCCTTAATCGGCTTTCAACATCCGCCCTTTCCCTGGCTCAGTGCGGGTGAGATCACGGGTCAACCTCCAGCATGCCCGGCCGGCTTGAGGCCGAAAGGGCTTACAGACCGCGGCCGTTACCTCGATCTTATTATTAAGACCTATAACGAATTTCGAGGGCTTGTCTGTAAAGGCCAGGAGGCCGCGGACAATCTTAAGGCTCTGTCTGACGAGATAAACCGGGACATTAGGACCTTTGAACAAAACTACGATATTATGAGTATCATCGGGTTCTTAAAAAGCCTGGACGTGGAAACAATTATAAAAAAAAGGTTTCTGGGCGATAACTTCACTCCAGCCGAGATCCATTCGCTTCATGAGAAAATGGTTATTCAGCCTGTTAGTCCTGACATGGAAGGAGTTCATTCCTGGCCTGAGCTGCCTTTGCCAAAGGAAGCCAAGAAGCAGACCATGAACTTTCTTTATCATATATTCCAGAAATACAGAGAGGTCATTCGCCCGGCCTTGCGCTAGCCATAAAAAGTCTTTATTTTTGGAGGTCTTCATGGAAGATTGTATTTTTTGCAAGATCGTCGCTCATGAAATACCCTCGACCGATGTTTACGAGGATGATCAATTCCTGGCCTTCATGGACATTAACCCTTTGGCGCGCGGGCATTGCCTTCTCATCCCAAAGGCTCATCACCAGGATATCTTCACCATACCTGAAGATCTTCTGCGTGACCTCATTTCCGCGGCCCAGCGTCTGGCCAGGGCCGTGAAAACGGGTTTGAAAGCGGATGGCGTTTACATCTGGCAGGCCAACGGCCGGGCCGCCTCGCAGCTGATTCCTCACTTTCACATCCATTGTCTCCCGCGCTGGGACGATGACAGGCTCGACATGGGTAGCTGGGAAGCAGGACAAGGCGACATGGAAGATATCAAGGCTGCGGCCGAGGAGATTAAAAAGGGATTATAACTAATTCCCCGGAGGCAGGTTGACCGTTTGATTCGGATAACTTGAGATGCCTCTGCAAATATTAAGATCAAGGTAATGTCCGAACAGCCAAAGGCCGAAGAAAGGCCGCTTAAAAAAAAGCTTGTCAATAAGATAGGTATGGAGTTTATCCTTATCCCGGGTGGGGATTTTATCATGGGCACCGATTCCCTGGTAGACGATCCAGCCGATCTGGAGGCGGTCGAGGCCGCTGTTCGAGAACAGGAAAAACAAGACAATTACACCCGTTATGACTCAGCTCCCCAACACCTGGTCCGGATCAGATCTTTTTATATAGGCCGTACACCCGTCACCCAGGGACAGTGGGAGCTGGTCATGAAGCGCAATCAGGCCAGTTATAAAGGCGGGCATGATTTCCCGATAGAGACGGTGCACTGGTATGAAGCTCAGGAGTTCATCGAGCGGCTTAACGAGATGATGAACACAAACGCTCATCGCCTGCCTAGTGAAGCCGAGTGGGAATATGCTTGCCGGGCCGGGTCCCCGGGGGAATACTGCTTTGAAGGACGGCGGGCTCGCCTGGATCACTACGCCTGGTATGGCGCCAACGCCGGATTTTACCCGCGGCCTGTCGCCCAGAAGAAAGCCAATAAATTCAAGTTGTTCGATATGCACGGACTGGTATGGGAATGGACAAACTCCCTGGAAAAAGGTTATCCTTATCGGGCCGATGACGGGCGGGAGGACCTGGAAGCCTCTGGAGTTAGAGTCGTGCGCGGCGGAAGCTGGAACAGCGATCCTTACTTCCTGCGCTGTGGTTTCCGGGACTGGCACCTCCCTGTCCACCGGGACCACGACATTGGATTCCGTCTGGCCGTAAGTTAAATATTTGACCTCCAGGCTGACCATTCACCCTGGACTTTGGCGGTCAGGTTCTGGCCCGAGGAGTTGACCAGTCAGGAGAAATACTGAACAGGTCGGAAGTACTGTCACAGGCCCGGGCCATGGGTGAAGCCGCGGCTGATTTCTTGAGCCGTAAATAATGTCTCTTCGAGGAGGAAGGACCTATCATGCCTAAAATACTCATAATCTGGCTGGCCTTCTGTTTTGGTCTGGCGGGAACTGCCTTAGCGGCCGACCCCTCAATTGCCATTCAGCAGGCCAATTACAGCTATCACAACGGCGACTATACCCGGACAATCGTTGAATTGCGACAGGCCCTGCAAGGAACCTGGAACAAAGCCCCACTGACGCTCAACAATGTGACCTGGATAATCGAGCCCCCGGATGGGTATGGCATGTACGAGCCACGTGAGAGTGACGTCTTTAATCCGGCTGAACCCATCCTGATTTACCTCGAACCGGTGGGCTTTACCATAAAAAAGGTTGGGCCTTTTTACCGTTTCAGGTTATACGCTGATTTTGCCGTCCTGGACGCAAAAGACAAGCTGTTGGGGAGTCAGAAGAATTTTGCTCAGTACCAGGTGGAGTCTCGCTCCCTTCACACCGAATATCCGATGTTTTTTACCTTTAATTTCAGAGAGCTGCCTCCAGGAAAGTACAAACTTCAAATTACGATTCATGACGAGTATTCCGATAAAGAGGCGACCTTAAGTAAGGTTTTTGAAAAGAAATGACAGGCCCCCGGGTGCGCAGCAGTCATCAAGGCCTCGAACAAGGAGTCTTTGTCGTCTTTGAAGGCATTGACGGCGCTGGCAAGACGACCCAGGCCTTTATATTGAAAGAACATATAGAAAAGCAAGGCCTTGAAGCCGTTTATGTCAAAGAGCCCACCTCAGGGCCGTGGGGTCAAAAGATAAAAGACATCGCCCGTCATGGCCGGAATAAAATCTCCTTGGAAGAGGAGCTGAATTATTTTATCTTCGACCGGGAGGAAGACGTCCGGGAGAATATCAGGCCTGCCCTGGACCGGAGGAGCGTTGTTATCGCGGACAGGTATTTTTACAGCACTATTGCTTATCAATCCGCTCTGGGACTGGACCCGGAAGAGATTCGTGCGAAAAACGCCAAGTTTCCTGTGCCTGACTTGGTTATTCTTCTTGATATCTCTCCCGAGCTCAGCCGCCAAAGAATCACCGCCAACAGAAAGGAGCAGGCGAACAAGGGCTATGAGCAGCTGGGTTTACTGACCGCTGTCAAGAAGGCCTATGAAACCCTTCAGGACTCAAATATTGTCAGGTTGGACGGGAGATTAAACATCGAAACCACAGCCCGACAGGTCTGGGACAAGGTGGAACCTCTTTTAACCAGGCGACTGATCCGGGTGGGATGAAAGGCGCCCGGAGACCCTTATTGGGGAATCCCTGACCTAGAAAGGGCTCAGCCGGTTTCCTGAAGCGATTGTTTATGCTGATATCGGTTCAGGAAAAACAAGGCGACGATGATCAAAGCGCGTAAGTTCAAGCATGGAAAAGGAGCGGCAAGCGTAAGAAAGTCGGCTTAGCCCTCAGGGGGTTATTGCAAATATCTTCGTCTCAAAACTCTGTATTGAATAAAAAAATATTGACAGGGTCCTTTTTATAAGGCATATAAGGCATATATGTAACTCCAGCCCCCCAGGTTATAGTGGGGATTTATGGGAAAGGAGCCGGGTCTATGGCCGTCACGAAGGAGAAGATAATCACCCAGGTCTACGAGAAGACTGGTCTGAGTAAAAGTCGGTCCCGCGAGGTCGTGGAAAACCTCCTTGAAATCATCAAGAGCACCCTGGCTCAGGAAGAAAATATCCTCATTAGCGGCTTTGGCAAGTTCGTGGTCAAACACAAAAGACCACGCCGCGGACGCAACCCGCAGACTAACCAGGACCTTCAGCTTCGAGCTCGTAAGGTCGTTGTTTTCAAGACTTCCGGGGTGCTGCGTCGCAAGATTAACGGCCTTGCGGACGAGTGATCTCCGCCCCCAAACCCTGACAAGGTCAATCTATTCATTTAGCCTAGCGGGCTACCACAAAGCAGCCTTCAAATCCTTCTTTCTCCAGCCGGGCCTGCAGATCCATGGCCTGGCCGATCGTCCTTTTTTCAGAGACCCGGACGCGGTAGAAGGTGGTATTGCTAAACTCAAAGATTTCTATGCGAACGTTATCGTAGCGCTTCTTCAATCTGGCCTGTAAGGCCTCTGCATTGCCCTTTTCCCGAAAAGAGCCAACCTGAACCGTGAACCGGCCTTCGGTGTAGCTCCTGGGCTGGACAAGGACAGAGATCATCTCTCCGTCAACCTTCCTTTCTTCAGGGACCCCCAGGGCTTCCACGCGCACCCAGGCTGTTCCTTTTCCAACCAGCCCAACCAGCCTCGCCGCAATATAACTCAGATCAATGATCCGGCCTTTAACAAACGGACCCCGGTCGTTGATCTTCACAGTCACATCTTGAAAATTCGATAGATTGGTTACTTTAACCCAGGTACCTAGAGGCAGGGTTTTATGAGCGGCCGTCATATCATACATATTGTAGCGTTCACCGCTGGCTGTTTTCTTGCCGTGAAATTTTCGGCCATACCAGGAAGCGACGCCTTTCTCGACGTAGCTTTGGGCGGAGGCCAGAATCCAATAGCGCTGACCTTTGAGGGTGTAAGACTGGCCTGATAGAGGGTAGGATTTCCTGGCGGGTGTCTCAGCCGGAAGCCGGGTTGTGGCTTTGGGCGGCTTGGGTTTTTCTGTCGAGCGAGAGCCCGGAAGGATGGAGGCGCAACCGGCCAGGTACGCGCCGATTAGAACGGCCGCCAGGGCGCCCAGAATAAGATAGACCAGGTTGATCTTTTGCCGGCCCAAGCCCATATGACCCTCCTGTCGGAATTTGCCATCGTAATAATATCAGCTTGTTAAAAGCCTGTCCACTTCAGAGGTCCTTTAGAGACGGCCCATAACCCTGGCAGAGCCTGGTCTTGAGGCTAGTTGGCCCAATTATTCAATATGCCTCACGCATCCTGAGGCATGTCTTTTAAGTGGCGTATGAATGCAGACCGGAAAGGATGAGATTCACTCCCAGGTAGGTGAAAAGCACACTGAGAAATCCGATCAGAGACAAAACGGCCATGCGCTTTCCCATCCATCCTCTGACCATACGGGCATGGAGCACGGCAGCATAAATCAGCCAGGTAATCAGGGACCAGGTTTCCTTGGGGTCCCACGACCAGTAAGCGCCCCAGGCTGATTGAGCCCAGATGGCCCCGGTGATTATGCCTGCTGTAAGCAGGATAAAGCCAAAGGCGATATTCTGGTAAATGAGGTCGTCCAGGACCGAAGGCAAAGGCAGGCGGTTAACGAGATTTCTCAGAAACGCCTTTTCTCGTGGAAAAAGAAACATCAGGGCCAGCCCTGCTGAAACAGCGAAACCGGCGTACCCCAAAAAGCAGGTTATCACGTGAGCTATGAGCCAGTTGGACTTCAGGGCCGGAACCAGGGGCTGGATTTCCTTGGGCTGAAGTCCGGCATATGCCATGGAAAGAAAGGCCAGAGGCATAACAAACGCCCCGATAATGCGGTTTTTATAAATCCTTTCCATGACCACATACAGAAAGGTTATGGCCCAGGCAAAGAAAATTAATGATTCATAGAGGTTGGAGAGAGGGGCGTGGCCGACCCCCAATTGATAGGACTCCACCCACCGCCAGATGATAGCACCGGTGTGAGCAGCAAGAGCGGTCAAGGTAATGACGGTCCCGAGCGATCCAAAAACTTCCGTCTTGAATATAAGAAGGCAGATATAAGCCAGCCCGGCGGCAAGGTAAACAAAGGTGATAATACTGAGGAGTAGTGAACTTTCAAAGGTCATAATCCTGGCGCCTTATCTTCTGTGGATTTTGGATTCAACTGGTCCACCAGCCGCTCGAATTTGATCTTGAACGAACCCTGGTTGCGGTGAGCTGAACCGCCAATGATAATCCTGGTGCCTGTCCCTTCGGAGATCAGGCCCAGGTATAACTTTTGATGGGAAAAAAAGAAAGTCACCAGGCAGCCGGCCATCAACAAGGCACAGCCGACCCAGATGAGCCAGACTCCAGGGTCCTTGTTGGCTTGCAGCCCGGAAAAGTACCGGAGCTTGTAATTGAGTAGTTGAAAGGAAAAAGGACCCGGCTCCAAAGGCAGCCCGTCGGGCCTGTTCTTGAAGACCCAGACCGCGTAATTCTGAGCCCCATTCGGTCGAACCAGAAGCTTGACCGCCGGTCCGGAACGCACCAGGTTTTCGGTAAAGTCAAGTACCAGAAACGTCCCGGACCCGTCAGGCAAGATGTTCGGGCGATTCAGCGCGACCTGAAGCTCAAAGACCTTTTTATCGGAGCGTCTGGTCAGGCGCAGACCCCAGCCCTCAACCGGGGTCGAGTCGTAGAACTGCTGATAAAATGTTACCTTTCGATAGGTAAAAGGATGGTTGACCCGCACCGAGGCCTTGCGAACTTCCCGGCCGTTTTCAAGGAAGGTCAGGTCTGAGCGATACTCGCTCGGGGCGCCGCCAGGGTAGCGCTTGAGTAAGAATCGGTCCAGACGAACATCAAAAGGCAGGGTTATCCGTCCGGAATTCTGTAAGATAACCTGATCGGTCGTTTCACCCTCGGCCAGGTTTAAAAAGGCATCAAATCCGCCGTATTGCCCCACCAAGGCACCGGCCAGGATAAAAAGCAAACTGGAATGAATCGCATAGACCCCGAACCGGGAAAATGCCCCTTTGTGTGACAGGAGTACTATCCCCCAGGTGGTGGCAATTTCGCGAGGCCTGGCAAACCGGTGATCTACTATTTTTTGTATTTCAGCCAGGTTCTCGCGCGGTGAACCGGGCCGCAGAAACTGCCTGGCAAAGGGTTGTTTTTCTAAAAAACCGGGGCTGATACGCCTCCCGGAAACCGAGCGGGCCAGCTTCAAGGTCCTGGGGAAGCGCTTTAAGGAACAGACAATCAAATTCAGAGCCAAAAAGCCCAGCAGGACATTAAACCACCAGGAATGATACATATCGAACAGGTCAAGGTAATAGAATAAAGAGGTAAGCTGCGGGCCGTAGCGCTGGATAGCCTCCCCGGATGACAGATTCTGCGGGATGATCGTTCCGGCGATAGAGGCGGCGGCCAGGGTAATAAAAAGAACCAGAGCCAGTTTGACTGAGGCAAAGAAGCTGATAACCTGTTCTGTGGGCGTTTTTCTATTTGCCATGCGAGGGTCTTGGAATAAAGGTCAAAAAAATTACCACCCAGGGGGTAGTATTTATATCGCATCTGTAAGTCGCAATGTCGCTCCTGGCCGCTTAAATTTCTATATAACATTTCAGGCGTATAATTGCCAGGGGGAAAGAGGGAAATGGTTGCCAGGAAGCATCCAACCTGGCAGGAGGAGTTAAATGAGAAAAAAATCGGCATAAATATATTATTTAGCTGTAACCATTTTTATAGTCGCGCAGATGGTTTCAGAAAAATCTCGGTGAGAATTTGGCTGAAATCGCAGGGCACAAAAAACCTGCCTGAGTCGGGATTGTCGGCTCAGCAAGTTGACAATGTATCGTGTTCTTTTGTCAGCCGCTAGAGACTATTCTCCAGGGTCTCACCAAAGCTAACAATTCCCTTTATTTTTCGAAGCTTCCTCTTTCCTTTGGAATAAAAGTAAACCCGTAAACACAGAAACAAAAGACATAGTAACAACATACAAAGCATAAAAACAATTAATAACGGGAATTTTGGCTCAAAAAATATAGCATCTGAGAAAATAGACGGTTTCCCTTCGACAGCTATAAAGAATTCATCAATAGTCAAAATCTCAGTATATTTTTTGTCAATACCCCTTACCTTGATCATTCTGTCACTTACTGGAGTAATCCTAACTTGCATTACTTTACCTTCTTTTGTAAGTAGGGAATAACTCAATATGTAATAATTCATTTTGGAAAACATGATAATCGCTCCAACCAGTAAGATTGTAAAAAAAATTAAGGAGATATCTATACCAATTTTATATGTATCCCATGTTCCCCTTGGATCGAAATGCGAAAGATAGTAGAACTATTTGAAATTACACAAAATATCAGACATTACCTGACTAGTCATTAGTG
>JAFDHD010000100.1 GCA_019308995.1 Deltaproteobacteria bacterium
ATGGCGAAAATTACCAAGGAAGAGTATGTTCTTTGTATCCCACGATTTCTCAGGACGCGGGACGTAGAAGCTGGAATCAACGCCATGTGGAACCACACTTGTCTTTTCTTTCAGATCTGGCGCAAGCCGGATAAGAACCTCCATATCCTGTTGCGTCAAGGAAAGGACATGATCAACCGAGCGATACATTTCAAACTCATACTCAAAAAGCTCCTCAATCGTCCCATTACTTATGCGTTTTCCCTTGTTTGCCTGCTGCTGAAAAGCTTGCGTATAGCATTCATGGACAGAGATAATGGTCATGGTACTTTGAGGAATGATTTCCTTTGATCCTTCAAGATACTGGCCCATCATGGAGTACTCGGCGATGATGGCGCCATAAGCGCGCCTTGCAATAAGAGACCTAAAGACATCATCGAGTCGGGGGTCGTATGCGCCGTCCCCTGAAAGAAAGAAGGGGGGACGCTTAAGCTCAGCTTTGAATTTTTCCACCTCCTCAGAGGTTCTGCCACTGGGGGAGTCAATAAGTATGATCTGTTCACAGTATGGCTTAAGGCTATTGTCGTTGTGATCCTCGTCTGAATACGCGGGTGCAAGGACTGTTATCCCATAACCCATTTTGAAAAGGTTCTTGATCCTGTGATGAATGAGTATGGGGCCTCCAATAACGCTCGCCCTGGGGAAAACTTTGGGTATGAAGAGCAGGTCCAAATTCGATTCTCCTTATTAAGATTTTTTACATGGGAATTACCTTATCTAAATCTTTGGCTAGCTGGGGTGGTTCTATATTTCTTAAATTTTTCCTTGTCCAAAATTTTCCTTGCAAGCAAATAGAAAATACTTGCCGAATATCAGGCAATGTCGGGAATATCTAAAACGTTTCCCGATTCTAAGGCCCTAGGGTCATCTATAATATTTGCCTCCGCAATTGTCCTCCACGAAGCTAGTTTGGTATCTTGTGTCAGGGAAGTAAAGAAAGCTCCGCCCATGACTTTCTTCATCTCCCCTTTACTGATCTTCTGATCCTTTGGTAAATCCTTGATTTTGATACGCGCCATTTTTTTTACCTCCCTTTTTAGATTGTCCTAAGGATAGAGAAGATATTTTAAGGCCAACATACAATGGTTTGGTTTTGTAGATTAAAAATTATGCCTACTTGCCACTGTCTATTATATCAAAATAAATAAGGGCACTCCATCATAATTCAATGGAATACCCTTTTTTTGGGTTCAGAACAGTTAGTTAAACTACAGTGACATTTACTGCCGCAGGGCCTTTTTTGCCTTGCTCTATGTCAAAGGTAACCTTGTCTTCTTCTCTAAGAGACTTGAAGCCGTTCCCAGTGATTCCTGAATGATGAACAAATACATCAGGACCGTCTTCCTGCTCAATGAAGCCGTAGCCTTTGCGCTCATCAAACCACTTCACTTTTCCATTAGCCATAGTGACAACCTCCTTTCAAAAAATTTTCATGGTTCCAATCTTCAGGCTGCCTCTTTTGACAAATGGATCTTACCCCGAAACGAAACCCGAATACCAGTAAAGATATTACTTTACTGATCTGAGGTATAATAGCCTGTTTTTAACAAAAGTCAAGCTATTATTGATAAAAATTTTTCAGGGTAGGAGAAAAGATTGTGAAAGGGGAAACTTTTTTTTCAAAAAGTTTCCCCTTTATAAATACTAAACCCTGGCCTCATAGCTGGCCTCAATGGTCTTGACCAGGGCGGTCAGGGTCTTGTTGACCGGCGTGCTGATCCCGAGGCCCTGCCCGTGAGTCACCACCGCGCCGTTGATGCTGTCTATCTCGGTGCGGCGTTTGGCCAGGACGTCCTGGAGCATGGAGGCTATATTGCCTGCGGTGGCCCGGGCCACTGATTTTACGTGTTCGATGGGGTCAGGGAAGACAGGCGCCAGGCCCATGGCCTTTACCACGGCCACGGCCTCGCGGACCGCCGCTTCCATGAGCCGCTCGGTGCCGGGATAATGAAGAAGCTGTCCGTTTTTCAGCCGGGTCAGGGCTGTCAGAGGATTGATGCCCGCGTTGACGATCAGCTTTGACCAGATCAGAGGCTCGACCCTGGCCTCGACATTGGCCGCGAATCCGGCCTGGCTGAATAAATCGGCCGCCTCAGCCAGACGGTCTTCCTGGCCCGGGCCTGAGGCTGCGCCGATGATGGTCTGGCCGGTTCCGGCATGACGCACGTGTCCTGGCTCGAAAGCGGTGGCCCCCTGTGAAGTTATGCCAGCCCAGACACGCTCCGGCCCGCAGACCTCACTCAGGATTTCCACGTTGCCCACTCCGTTTTGCAGGGTCAGGATGCGAGCTTCCGGGGCCAGATGCGCGGCAAGGCTATCTGCTGCCGTCCGGGTGTGGTAGGCCTTGACGCACACGAGAACCAGCTCGGAATCGGCCGCATCGGCCGGTGAGGCTGAAATCCGAACCTTGACCCAATGTTCCCCGCTGATCCCCTCGACAAACAGGCCGTTTTGCTTCAAAAGCTCAACCCGTTCCGGACGGTAGTCCAGGAGCAACACCTCCTGCTTAGCTTCGGCCAGAAAGGCGGCAAAGAGGCAGCCCATGGCCCCAGGCCCGATAATGGTGATCTTCATTTTTTTCCTTCCGCTTCTATTCCCGCCTCATGGATTCACATGGAAGGTGTGCTCCGGCCCGGGAAAATCGCCGGACTTCACTTCCTCAACATAATCGCTCACAGCCTTTGTAATCATCGGGGCCAGGTTGATATACTGTTTGACAAACTTAGGTACAAACTTCTCATACAGGCCCAGCAGGTCATTGGTCACCAGGACCTGGCCGTCGCAGTCCGGCCCGGCCCCGATGCCGATGGTCGGCATGGAGACCGTTTTGGTGATTTTCTCGGCAATGGCGTCCGGGATGCACTCCATGACCAGGGTAAAGGCCCCGGCTTGGTCCAGGGCCTTGGCCGACTCGATGAGCTGTCGCCCGCCTTCCTTATCCTTGCCTTGCACCTTAAACCCTGACAGCTTGGTGGCGGTCTGGGGCGTGAGGCCGATGTGGGCGCACACCGGGATGCCCGCGTCAACAATGGCCCTGACCACCGGGGCCATTTCGCTTCCGCCTTCGAGCTTGGCCGCGTCGCAGCCGGCCTCTTTGATAAAACGGCCCGCGTTTCGAATGGCTTCCTCATGAGTGACGTTGTAGGACATGAAAGGCATGTCGCCAACCAGGAAGGCGTACTGGGTGCCGCGCCGCACGGCCTTGCAGTGGTGAATCATCTCCTCCATGGTCACCGGCACGGTGGAGTCATAGCCCAGGACGACGTTGCCCAGGGAATCCCCGACCAGGGTGAGGTCAATACCGGCCTGGTCCAGCATAGCGGCCGTATAGAAATCATAGGCCGTGAGCATGGTTATTTTTTCGCCTTTTTCCTTTTTATTGTAAAGGCTCTGAATCGTTACCTTGGATCGTTCCATAACTTCTCCTCCTTTTCAGTGATAAATGGATTTGGTCAGGTCATAAAAAAAACCCTCGACAGACCAAGTCTCTAACGAGGGTTCATGTGAACTGCTTTTCATAATTTCCTCCGTCCCGGTCCTTTAAGCCTGGATCCAGGCGGCTGTACTTATCATGTTCTAGATACACCAATCAGGTTTGGTTTGTCAAGGATTTTCGTCAGAAAAAGATTGACAAGGAATGGAAGTTTGTGCTTTTTTATACAAACTCAAAAATCTGGAAAATCAAAAAATCCCTGAGTTTAAACAACCTAGTCGAAAGGAGATCACTTTATGGCTGCGCAACTGATCAAGGGCATGCCCATTGCCAATAAGATCCGCGAGGAGATTATCGCGGAGGTGGAAAAGCTCAAAGGCAAAGGCATTAACCCCAAGCTGGCCGTGCTGCTCGTGGGGGACGATGAGGCTTCTGTGGTCTATGCCCGGTCCAAGGAGAAGGTCGGAGACAAGTTGGGTATTGGCGTGGAACTGACGGTCAAACCGGCTGACACCTCTGAGGAGGTGGTGCTGGGTATCATTGACGAGTTCAATGCTGATGAGAGCGTTCATGGCATCCTGGTCGAACTACCCCTGCCCAAGGCCATCAGCAAGGAGAGGGTCATGGCCCACCTGGACCCGAAAAAAGACGTGGACGGGGTGCACCCGATCAATCGAGGCTACCTCTTAGGCGGGCAGGAAGACCTGGCCCTCATCCCGGCCACGCCTCTGGCCTGCGTGGAACTGATGGCCCGGTCCGGGGTGGAAATCAGAGGCAAGAGGGTTACGCTGGTCGGTCGAGGCGATACGGTCGGGCGGCCCCTGGCCTCGCTGCTCATCAAGCGGGACGCGACCCTGACCATCTGCCACACCAAAACCAAGGACATCCCTGCCACCACCAGGGCCGCAGAAATCGTAGTCGTGGCCGCGGGCCGGATCAACCTCGTTACCGGAGACATGCTCTCACCCGGCCAGGTCGTCATTGACGCAGGGATCAACCCCAAGGAGGAGGGCGGTATTACCGGCGACGTGGAATTCGACAAGGCCGAACAAATCGTGGACGCCATCACTCCGGTCCCGGGTGGAGTCGGTTCCCTGACCACCACTGTTATCATGAACAATCTGCTCAAGGCCATCGCCCTTCAGGGTGAAGCCTAGGAAGGAGGAGGGGATATGCCTGAAGAAGTATACACCAAGACCATCAACGACTTTTTAACCGTAGCCAGCTCTTCCAGTCCCACCCCTGGCGGGGGTAACGTTTCAGCCGTGGTGGCCACGCTCGGCGCATCCATGATCGCCATGGTGGCCAGCTTAACCCAGGGTAAAAAGGGGTATGAAGACTATCAGGACGAAAACAAGGAAATCCTGGATACGGTCATGAAGTCTATCGAGGAACTCAAGAAACTGACCATAAAAGACATGGCCGCGTTTGAAGATTACATGAAGTGTTTCCGCATGCCCAAGGAAACGGATGAGGAAAAAAACGCGCGCAAAGAGGCCATCCAGGCCGCGGCCAAGAATGCGACCATGGTGCCGCTGACCATCTGCCGCACCTGCCTGGAACTGCTTATACAGGCGGACAGGATCTCCCGTTTCGGGAATAAGATGGCTATATCTGATGTCGGCGTCGGCGCCTATGTCTGCGAGGCCGCGCTGCGGGCCTGCATGCTTTCCGTGGACATCAACATCCCGACCATCAGGGACGAGGTCTTTGTGGCGGACGTGCTCAATGAACGCGCCCGCCTTTTTGCCGAGGCCGAGAAACTGAAGATCAAGGCCCTGACCTTTGTCAGTGAAAAAATGGGCTAGTTCAATATCCTTTGCCATCTGGCAGAAGCCCCCGTTCGGGGGCTTTTTTATTTTCTGCCTTCCACGCAGGAAAACGGATTGGTTCAGGGGAGAGGGTGGGCGGAGCCGGAAAATATGTTATACTTTCAAAAGTTAAATGCAGGGTTGCCCAAGAAACGTTTTGCATAACCCTGGATGAACAGATGTCAAAATCGGAGGTTTAACTATGGAAGACAAAAAAGAAAAATGTGCGCTTATCTGTTCGCGCGACACTTTGGAAGGAGCGTATCCGGCCCTGATCCTGGGCATCAATGCCCGGCGCCTGGGCCTTGAAGCCATGATTTTTTACACCTTCATGGGCATGAACGTCATCCGCAAGGGCTGGATTGACAAGGTCAAGGTCACTCCCCCCGGAGCATTAAGCGCTATACCGGGGATGTCCCGCCTGGCCACCTGGATGATGAAGCGTAAGATCGAGCAGGCCCAGGTCCCGCACCTGGACGACCTTCAGGAGATGGCCCAGATTGAAGGAGTTCAGTTTGTGGCCTGCCAGATGACCGTGGATATGATGGGCCTTTCCCAGGATGATTTCATTGAGGGTGTAGTTATCCAGACGGCTGAGGAATTCATGAAGTATGCCTTGGAATGCAAGCTGTCATTATTTACCTAAAGATTAAAATTTAAAGTATAAGCTTTTATTGTTATTTTAAATCATAGCACAATCTTGTAGGTCAGGGTGGGCCGCGAAGCGGGTCTCCCTGACAATATTTTATGCCTTGTCTTCTGGAGCTTTACCCCCTGCCTTACCCATGGCCGGGCAGGCTGGAAAGCCTGCCCCACAATGTAAAAAAAAAGCGTTCTCCGCCTTTCAAAAATTTCCCATTTCTCCGCCCCCGATTGTTGACACCGACTGAGGACTCCTGTTAGGTTAAAAAGCTAGAATTGATCGAGGCGGGAGCGTTCATGCAGCCGGGAGAAATAATAGAATTCATCGAGAACAGGGGTTTTCTGACCGCTCTGGTCACCAGGGTCAAGGCCAGCAAACTCCTGTTGCTGACAGAGAGCAACCGGGAGATGAGCATTGCTTCGAGCCGGGTCCTGCACCAAACCAGCCTGGGACTCGATCTGTCGCTGCCACGGGCGGAACTGGTCCGATCATTAAAAGAAATCTCCTCGCGACGGACCTCACTGGCCGCGAAGGTCAATCTGTTCGAGCTGTGGGAGCTTCTCGAGGGTGAAGGCGAGGAATTCGATTACAGGTACCTGGCCGAACTGGCCCTGCCTCCTCCAATCGGTCCTGATCAGGTCGCTGCGGCCTTGAGGGCCGTGTTTGCCAACGGCCTTCACTTCAAGATGCGTCCTCAGTCTGCCCGGCGGCACAGTGCTACCCGGGTCGAGCAGATTGAACAGGCCCGGATTCAGGAGGAGAAGAGGGAACGGGAATTGAAAGAAGGAGGGGCCTGGCTGGCCCGGATCTGGGCGGATGAAACGCCGGACGATCCGGCCTGCCGGGACCATGTGGTTAAGACCCTCCGCGACATGGCCCTTTACGGCCCGGAAGCTGCCGAATATAAATGGGGCCAAAAGCTCCTTGAAAGAGCAGACCTGGGCAAAGATCCCTTCAGACCCTTCTACCTTCTGGTCAAGATTGGCGAGATGGACAGGCATGAGAACCTGGATTTACTTCGCCTTCAGATCGAAACTTCCTTCCCGGAAAAAGTTCAGGCCGCAGCCGCGGCCCTTGTTGAACAGGCCGACCTGGACAGGGAAAATCGGCGGAATCTGACCGACCTGGACACCCTGACCATAGACAGCAGCGGCTCAGAGGATTTTGACGACGCCGTCAGCCTCGAAGAACAAGGCGGCCGCTCCATTTTAGGAATTCATATTGCAGACGTTTCAGCCATTATCCAGCCGGACAGCCCCCTGGAGCTGGAGGCGCGCCATCTGGCCACCTCGATTTACATGCCAGACCGGCGCATTTCCATGCTGCCTGAAGTCTTGTCGGACCAAGCCCTGAGCCTCAAGGAAGGGAGTATTCGCCCGGCCTTTTCCGTCCTGGCTCAAATTGACGAGGCCGGGCAGGTGGACAGCTTTGAATTCTTCCCCAGCCTGGTTAAGATCAAACGCCGGCTCAGCTACCAGGAAGTTGACGAGACCGTGGAGAAAGACCCCACCCTGAAGAAATTGCTCGCTCTGAGCCAGGCCCTGAAGGCTCAGCGCCACGCCCAAGGGGCCCTGATCATGCCTCTGCCGGCGCTCAGCGTTTACCTCGCCCCTGAAGGCCAGATCGGGATAAGCCTCATCCAGTGGGACAACCCGGGCCGGGCCATGATTACCGAGTTCATGGTCCTGGCCAACCATCTCGCGGCCCGCCTGCTGGCCGAAGCCGGTGCGCCGGGCCTGTACCGCTATCAGGACGAACCATCCCAGAGGATCATTCAGGGAGAGTTTTCCGAGGTCGGCCTTTACGATTGCCTGAAGCAGCGCCGGTTTCTTAATCGAGTCGGCTGGAGTCTCGAACCCAGACCCCACCATGGCATGGGCCTCGATGTCTACACCAACCTGACCTCACCGCTCCGGCGCTTCATTGACCTCATCATCCAGAGGCAGGTGAAATCGCTGACCGCCGGGGAAAGGCCGTATTACTTAAGCGAGCAGATCGGGGAGCTCCTGACCCTGATTGAACCTGCCTTGAAAAAGGCCCATAACGTCCAGTTTCGCCGCAAGCGCTATTGGCTGCTCAGGTACCTCGAGGCTCAGAGTCCGAAAAATTTTGAGGCCATTCTGCTCGATGTGCTGCCCAATCGCACGCGGGTTTTTGTCAAGGAATTGATGCTCGAACTGGATTTGACCGATCGTTCCGCCCAGAAGCTCACACCCGGCCAGGAAGTCATGATCAAGATCAAAAAGGTGAACGCCCGGCAAGATATCCTGAAGTTTGAGCTGGTATAACTGAATGATTAATTGAATGCACGTTCCCATAAAATCATGCCCAGTATCTGGGTGATGTGAAAGATGCTGAGATATGCTGCGGACAGGTTGCCCGGTTGATAGATTGTCCGGCCAAGTTCCTCAGGATTCTACGGAGCATAAGCGCCAGCTGAGCATATTATTGAAAGAATGCTTAGAGAGGAGATTACATGACACCTAGAAGCCTTGATCCATTGCTTAAACCAGCCACATTGGCCGTTGTCGGCGCGTCAGCCGATATAACCAAGATTGGTGGTCGGTTCATAAAATCCTTCCTTAGTTCGGGATTCACCGGGAAACTCTATCCCATTCACCTCAAGGCCAATGAGATTATGGGACTGAAAACATACACGAGCGTATTAGATGTTCCCGATGAGATTGACCTGGCACTCCTTACCATTCCAGCCGCAGCAACCGAGGAAGCCATGAAGCAGTGTGCCTTAAAGGGGGTCAAGTTTGTCGTGGTACACGGTACCGGCTTTTCCGAGATTGGCGCCTTGGGTAAGGAGCTGGAGACTAAAGTGCTTCAAATAGCCCGGGAGGGAGACATAAGGGTAGTCGGCCCCAACTGTATGGGCCTATTCTGTCCGCAAGTGAAACTGAACACTATTGTGGCAGACTATGAATTCCCCTTTGAGCCAGGGCCTGTTGGCTTCTGCGGCCAAAGCGGCTGGGTCTGCGAGAATACGGTCCTTTGGGGTACCCTCCGAGGACTGTGCTTCAGCGGTGTGATCAGCTCGGGAAACCAGGCTGACCTTAACATCCTGGACTACCTGGATTATTTTGGCAATGACTCCAGCACTCGAGTTATTGGCGCCTATCAGGAAGGAGTCAAAGACGGAAACGGTCTACTAGAGAAAGCGAAGAGCATATCCAAGGTCAAGCCTATCGTATTATGGAAAACAGGGAGAAGTGAGGCCGGAGCCCGCGCCGTGGCCTCTCATACCGCATCGCTTGCTGGGTCTTCCCGGGTGACCGACGCCGCCTTCAAGCAAGCCGGCATCTTGAAGGCACAGAACCTTGAAGAGCTTCACGATCTGTTGATTGCATTCTCTACTCCCTATCTCCCAAAAGGCAACCGTATTGGCGTATTGGTGGAATCTGGTGGAGGAGGTGCGGCGGCGGCCGACGCCTGTGAACCCTTGGGCCTCGAGGTGCCCCCATTACCAGAGGAAATCCAACAGGAATTTATAGATTTCACTACTGGCAAGATACCTCCCACCAGTGGCATGACAAATCCCGTTGATATCGCATGGGCGCCGGCCCAAGGCACAAGGGAATTCTGGCTCGGTTGCATTGAAATACTTGTAAAAGCCGTGGATGTCCTCATTGTCATCACATACCATAAACTGACGGACGAAAATTTTATTAAAGGTGTGATTGAACTTATGGACCAGGCCGCGAAACCTATTGTTCTTATCCCCGGTCACTCAACAGCCCAGGAGGAAGGGATGGCAAAATGCGTACGCAAAGGAATACCTGTCTATCCAACACCGGAGCGGGCGGTAAAAGCTATCCTGGCTATGACAAAATATGTCAGCTATGTGGAGGAAGTAAAACAATAACAGTAACTAGTTCCGGAGACAATATACTTAACTATTGACTTTTCTCCATCTGACCATCATGTTGAATCATATCACGAATAGCAAAAGTAATAGCTCCAGGCGTTTCGCACCACATTACTCAGCGCAGCAACCGCTTTACGGGATGAAATAAATAGTTAAGTATACTGTTTGAATGCATAAGAAAGAAAGAGATAACCTCCTGGTGGTAGAAATGGTTTTAGATAAACCAGCTGAGCCGAGCATATAGCTCGCTCAGAATCTTAAGCCACCAAAGGAGGCTACCTCATGGAAAGTATTTACTACATTGGTTTGGATGTCCACAAGAAAACGATTTCATTCTGTATCAAAACTCAAGATGGTCAAGTTCTTAATCGTGGGATGGTTGAGGCCACACGTCCCTCCTTGCGGCAATGGGCGGGAGCGATAGGTCGGCCATGGATCGGGGCCATGGAAGCGACCATGTTTACGGGTTGGGTCTACGATTTCTTGAGACCTTATGCTCTGGAGTTGAAAGTGGCTCATCCCGCGATGCTCAAGGCGATTACCGCGGCCAAGAAAAAGAGTGACCGGCTGGATGCTGAGAAGATTACTGACCTGTTGCGTTGCGACTTTTTGCCGGAATGTTATATAGCCCCGGAGGAGATTCGCGAATTGCGCCGTGTATTACGCTACCGCAACCTGATGGTGCGTGAGGCCACGCGGATGAAGAACAAGATGGCCGGTCTTTTGATGGAGGTCGGAACGCCTTACAATAAGAAGCGCCTATATGGGAAGAAGTATTTTCATAATCTTTTGGATAACATTGAAGACGTGCCGGACTCAGTGATTCAGATGCTGCGTCTGACTCGGAGCAGTATGGAAATGTTCAAAGGTATTCAGCAGCAACTACTCGAGGCCTTGGCCCATGAGGAGGATATTCGAGATCGAGTCCGGCGGTTAATGACCATTGAGGGAGTGGGCCAGGTGACGGCCTTGACCTGGGTTTTGGAAGTAGGGGACCCGAGACGATTTGGGAGCGTGCGTCAGGCCGTCAGTTATTGCGGCCTTTCAAGCGCGCAAAAGGAATCGGCCGGAAAGAATCAGCGCGGGCCTATCTCGAAGAAACGCAATAAACATTTGCAGACTATGTTGATCGAAGCGGCTAAACTCGCGCCTCGCTTTAACCCTGAATTGGCTGAGGTGTATGCCCGTGAACTTCAGCGAAGTCACCGCAACCGGGCTACGCTAGCGGTGGCGCGTAAATTGATCGCCTTCCTCTTGGCCGTGGACAGGAGGCAGACGGATTTCGTGCCCAGAGATATGAAGGCCGCCTGAGGTGTTAACCCGCCAGCAAGCAGCCGGTGCTCCGACGAGCTAAATTGGAACCCATTCTCGCACCGGAGCTTACTGGCTGCCTGGGCGGCCTGAGCCACCGAACGATGATATAGCCATGCTTTGCAAGAACGATTTTCCCGCTGGGCCTCGCGGTCTGGGGACTGCGCGATTGGATAATAATTCTATGAGGCGCCGTTTATACTGTTTCGAGGCCAGCGGGTTTGGCCCTAACTCAATCTTCTGTGAGGACCATTTACAAAAGCTGCCGTCTATAGACTTATTGCAGCCAGGTTCGAGACAGCAAATGGATGTCTGGTCACGGATCAACCGTGGACCATGGGATTAAAAAGATCGGGGCGCAATGGCGAGGGGAGAAAGACGCCACCAGGAGCGCAACTGTTTGGAGGGCTAAGGGAAATCTCCGTTTTCCCTTGACATACTCTTATCATGGAT
>JAFDHD010000101.1 GCA_019308995.1 Deltaproteobacteria bacterium
CCTGAGGAGAGCGAGGCTGAAGGCCGGGCCATCTTCGAGGCTTACGGCCGGGACTGGATCAGGCAGTCCCGGAAGCTGGGCGAGGAGTATCCGGACCGGACCTATGAGGTTCTTTTGGAGGCGGTGGACAAGACCGGGGGTTATTTGCGGTTTGCCTTGGTGCCGCAGCGTTTTATAGAGATTGCCTATCTGAGCACCCAGGACATTCCCGTTTTACCGATTATTGAGAACAATCACCACCGGCTGGTTTATCGGGTCACGGACTGTCTGACGTTCAAGAAGATAACGGAGAAGTGCGGTCAGGAGGTGGCGAACCGTCTGCCTTGCCGGTATGCCTGCCTGACGGCCTGCGAAACCCTTCACCAGGACCTGGAGATTGACGCCCGCGTCCAGATGGAGGCGCAGACGCCCCAGGACGGCTACTGTCAGTTTGCGGCCCGCAGGGCCTAGCCGCCGGAAAGCAGCATCAGCACATCCAGAGACTGGTATTTCCATCGAACCACGGCCCGGCCGTGGTTCACACTTTATAAGGCCTGCGGCTATGAAGATTGACCTGCATATCCATACCAATCACGGCTCTGGCTGCGCCTACATGGAGCCGGGCGAGCTTGTCGAGCGGGCCAAAGCCGTTGGTTTGGACGGCGTCTGCATAACCGAACACAACCGGATCTGGGACCAAAAGGCCATTGAACAGCTGAAAAGCAGACATGACTTCCTGGTCATCGGGGGAGTCGAAGTCAGCACCGACTGCGGCGAAATCCTCGTCTTCGGGCTTAACGAACCCGTGTTGAACGTTTACCGCGCCCATGAACTCAAAAGAATGGTGGATGAGGTCGGCGGGGTGATGATCCTGGCCCACCCTTTTCGATTCGAGCCTGAAACAGTGGCCGCATGCTCCCTTGCCTCTTCCGCAAACAACCCCGGGCTGTCCAGGGAGATGGAGGCTATTCTTCAGCGCCCTGTTTTCAGGCTCGTGGACGCGGTTGAGGTTTACAATGGCCGATCCGGTTTAAAGGAACGCGACCTGGCGGCCATGGTCGCCGAACAGCTGAGCTTGAAGAGCACCGGAGGCAGCGATGCCCACGCCAGCCTGGCCGTCGGCGCCTGCTACACCCTTTTTGAAGAAGAAGTGAGAGACGAACAGGACCTCATCGCCCAGATTAAGAACGGCCGCATCTATGGGGTGGACCGGCGATGGGAGATTTCTTGGAGCAATGAAGTTAAGGAGGCAAGATGAGGCTTTCCGAAAAGGTGGCCGTGGTTACCGGCGCGGCCAGCGGCATCGGCCGGGCTATTGCCTGGAAGTTTGCCACTGAAGGGGCGCACGTGGTCGTCAACGATCTCAGCCTCATGGCCGCCGAGAGTCTGACTGAAAAAATCAAGGAGCTGGGCCGGAAGACCATTCCGGTCCAGGCCGATGTCTCGCGCCTGCAAGAGGTGGAGCGGGTCTTCGAGCAGGCGGCCGCTGCTTTCGGCCGGGTGGATATCCTGGTCTCCAATGCGGGTATTAGAAAGGACGCCCCGGTGCACGCTATGACCGAACCCGAGTGGGATCAGGTCATCAACGTCCAGCTCAAGGGCTGTTTTAACACGGTCAAACTGGCTCAGAAATACATGATACGGCAAACTTATGGCAAGATCATCGTCATCGCCTCCCCGGTGCCTTCAGGACTGGGCCGGTCGAGTGAGATCAACTACAGCGCCGCCAACGCCGGGCTGACCGGTCTGACCGCCTCCCTGGCCCTAGAACTTGGTAAGTACAATATCAATGTAAACTGCATCGCCCCGGACTTCATCGAAACGCAAATGACCAGAGAAAACGCTCGCCAGGACGGCCTGTACATGGACGACTTCAAGAAGGCGGCCCTGGCGCATATTCCGCTCCGGAGGCTGGGAACAGGGGAAGACGTCAGCAATGTGGCCCTCTTCCTGGCTTCTGACGAATCGAGCTACGTCACCGGCCAGGTCATCAAGGTCAGGGGCGGCCCCTGACAAACCCTTTTAATGAGGAACTGCAAACATGCATGATATCCCGGACACCGAAGAGACGGACGCCGCGGCGGAAAGGTACTGGCCTGAGGGATACAAGAGCGTTATCAAGGGCCGCGTCGGCAGGGCCTTTGCGGCTCAGGTCCAGGAGGCCGGCGCCTTTAAGGCCGTCTATGACGCGCTATATCACGAAGAATTCAAGAGCTATGAGCGGTTCGTCGATCGCCTGGCCGAGATGGTCGTCATCGGCGCGGAGAACGGGGCTGATGAAACCTTTGAAGAAATCTACGCCTCCTTTCGAAACCAGACCGCTTTGCCTGAGTCCCGTGCGCCGGCTCACTATTTGTGGCCGGAATCGTTCAGCCCGGACCTGAAAAACGAGCTGAAGCAGAATGTCTTTGAGGAGTACAGCCATCATCACGCCTACGAACACATCCATGAGGACCACTACCAAGGCATCCTGGACTTTGAAAGCTTTATCAACCAGGTCGCCGGCCTGGTGGTCACCGGCGCGGTCAACGGCGCAGATGACGCCATGAGCCGCATTTACCGGTCTTTTCTGAGCGCCGCTCCTCTGCCTCCGGCCCGCCGCCGCCCGAAGCGGATAAGGTAGTCAGTGTCTATTAAGAAAAGCCATCAACGGCCATACCGATTTAGAGTTTTAGAGTAGGGGCGGGGTTTATCCCCGCCCTCTTCCAGGAAGAATTATCATCATCTAATCAAGGGTTATACAGTGTAATGGGGAAGAACCTGAATATTGATTTCTTTGACACCGGGGATGGTTTTCGTTATTTTCTCTATCTTTTGAACCAATCTTGGTTCTTGCTCCAGCGGGGCTTCTGTTTTAATATAAACCAATCCGTTATTGGCAGTCACTTCAATGTCTGGCTTTGTGTCTATTAAGGCAGCCTTGACCTCAGCAGAGAGGGTTAGATCATCCATTGCCTTTTGGGATTCAGCGGTCGTCTGAAAATGTTTCAACCCAATGGTATGGCATATGATGTCAACCGCCTCATCCACCCTGATATTATGGATATGGAGAACTAGATCGTAGAGGATGGGATCCCATGTGTCAATTCCATAGAGATCCCGGCTCCATTTTCTTCGTTGCGCGTCAATTTTTTTAAGAAAGTGTAAGGCTTCTTTCCTTGAAACCTCATCCCGCTCCATCACGATTTCCACACGGTCCTCTATATCGGCAATGATCCGAACCTTGAGGACATGGGGTATGTCTTTTACAAAAAAGTGACCTGCGAAGCCATGATATACTACATTGTCTTTCTGTAAGTGCTTCAGTAAGGCAGCCTGAATATAAGCAATGTATTTCTCTTTTCCATAAGTAAAGCGATTGAAAATGGAAGGTGCATCCTCAATGGCATGAAGGAGCTTTATTTCGGGAATGTGGAATTCTTCCGAGGCCTCCAGAAGGATTTCCCGAACAATGCATTCGTAGCCAAGTTTTTGAGCAGCCTTCTCAGCGACCTCTTTTCCTCTGCTATATGATCCTCTTGAAATCGTAATAACGGCCATAATCCACCTCATTGGCATGAGTAGAAGTTGATAGCTCTTACTAATTTATGATTATAACTATGTTTATATTTTACACTCAAATGGTAATTTAGCAAGGTTACTTTCAGTTAAAGTTTGAGGCAAAATCAATTGATAAGAATCTTCTTTTAACTAAACAAAGGCATATCTGTTTACTTAAACCCGTCTTCTCCCTAAAGGTAAGCTCCACGAACTGGAGGCCATCTATAAATCAGGCTGCAGAGGCTTGGGGAACCTGCTTAACTTTGGAAACTATCCCCTCCAAGATCAAAACCTCCCCCGGAACCTTTGCAAGGTTAATCCCTGCTATTACGCATCTGGTGACTGCTTTCAAAGGCCGCCGCCCGAAGCGGATTAGATAGTCAGTATCTATTAAGAAAAGCCATCAACGGCCATACCGATCTAGAGTCATCAAAAAAATACGGGCGGGGATAAACCCCGCCCCTACAATACCGATTTAGAGTCATCAAAAAAAATACGGGCGGGGATAAGCCCCACCTCTACAATACCGATTTAGAGTCATCATAAAAAATACGGGCGGGGATAAGCCCCACTTCTACAATACCGATTTAGAGTTTTAGAGTAGGGGCGGGGTTTATCCCCGCCCTCTTCCAAAGCTTGAAAACAGTTTCTTTGCCAAATAACCCTGGGGTTTCCCTTTAAAAAGGTTTATCGGAATGGTATTTTTATTAATCATTTTTGAACAGCCCCGCAGACCGGTTAGTAGCGGCCGGAGAGCCTATTTTGCCTTATACTGCGGCGGCCTCTTCTGGGCAAAGGCCCTGGCCCCTTCCATGAAATCCTCGGTGGTCCTGAGATAAGTGACCAGCTTCCTTTCCAGTTTCAAGCCTTCTTCTAAGGTCATATCATAACCCCTGACCATGGCCTCCTTGGCGGCCCTGACTCCAAGGGGTCCCCGGGTGCAGATGGTGTCGGCTATCTCCCTGGCGGTGGACATAAGCTGGTCCAGCGGCACGACCCTGCTTACCAGGCCGATGCGCAAGGCCTCCTGAGCGTTTATGCGGTTGCCAGTCAGCAGTATCTCGGCTGCCACTGCCCGCGGAACGAATCGCGGCAGTCTCTGGGTCGCGCCCGCGCCAGGCATGAAGCCGATGTTCACCTCGGGCTGGCCCAGTTGAGCATCCTCAGCCGCGATCCTGATATCGCAGGTCATGGCCAGCTCCAGGCCGCCGCCGAGGCAGTAGCCATGGATGGCGGCAATGAAAGGCTTCCAGATCATGTCGGCCCGAATGAGCGCGGCTTCCTGCCTCCCTTCGACCTCCTCGCTGGTGGCCGGTTGAAAGTCCTTTATGTCCGCCCCGGCGGAAAACGCCCTGTCCCCGGCCCCGGTAAGAATAGCGACCCACAGGTCAGGGTTGTCCTTAAAATCAATGAAGGCCGCCTGCATCTCCTCTCGCACATCCGCGTTCAGGGCGTTCATTGCTTCAGGCCGATTGATGGTGATGATGGCAATCCGGCCTTCCTTTTCATAGTCAACCGCCATAATAAACCTCCTTCATTTTTCAAGCTTTAAGTTGTTTCAAATCAGGCCGGGCCGCGAGCCAGGGAGTTAAAAACACGGCCTGACTAAATCAAAAGGAATATATTTTTGCGCGCTCATACCGTTTTGACTTCGTAAGCCCTTTATCCTTTGATGGAGGCATAGACCTGGTCGCCGATTCTGAGGTAACGCTCCCACCAGCGGGCGCCGCCCAGCATGCGGTTGCATAAAAACGCCACAGCCAGGCGCTGCCTCGGGTCAGCCCAGGCCACACCGGCGCCTCCACCGGCATGACCCACGGCCTGAGCGTGAGGCGGGGCGCCATAGATATGCGGGGTATCTCCCAGGATAAAACCTAATCCCCAGCGCACAGGCCACAGCAGGCGGCGGTCAACCTGGCCGGGTTCATTAGTAGGGGTGCTGGCCAGCCTCTGCGTTTCCTTTGAAAAAAAGGTAAAAGACTGGAAAGTCCCTTCATAGGCCAGGATGTTCATCAGGTGAGCGAGGTCTCGAGCGGTAGCCACCCCACCGACCCAGGACAAAGGCAGCCTCACTCCTTCATAAGTATTCAAAAAATCGCTGAAGCGAGCGCGGGTCGGCTGCCGTTCCCGCACCTCCTCCTCCACGACCATCCTGGCCATCCTTTGAAACGCTTTCTTGGGTAATCCAAGATAGACTTCCTTGATCGCCAAAGGCTGAAGGACCTCGGTTTTCAGAATCTGGCTGATATTGCGGCCTTCCCAGCGATAAGCGAGTTCATTGAGCACCCACCCAAACGTGGCGGCATGGTAGCCGTTGGCGCTGCCCGGCGGCCAGACCGGTTCCATGGCTTCGACCGCGGCTGCCACTGCGGCCCGATCACTCATCTGCCGCACTGAGATGGCAGGCCCGTCCGGGATGCCGGCCTGATGACCCATGATGTGCCTGATGGTGATTGATTCCTTGCCGTTTTTGGCGAAGCTCGGCCAGTGCTTGGCCACAGGATCGTCAAACGAAAACCGGCCGCGGTCGTAAAGCATAAGCATAACCATAGCCGTCAGGGCTTTCGTCGTCGAGCGAATCTGGAAGAGCGTCTCGGTGGTCACCGGGTCGCCGGAAGGGGCGTCGAGCCCGCCGGCCAGCTCGATGAGGAGTTTCCCGTTGCGAAAAACCGCAAGCTGCGCGCCGGGGTGAAGCCCCTCCTCTATCATCTTGCTGAAAAGCCGCGCCAGTTTATCCAGCTCTCCGGGACGGGCGCCGACCTGCTGTGCCATACCTTCAGGCTGGTTGCGTATGACAGGCATCTTATTACCGCTCCTTTGCGAGTTCGGCTTTATGGTTTTCGCCCATCCTCGCCTCGGGAAACCGACCGCCGTAAGGCTGGCTGCCCCGAGGCACAGGAATTTTCGGCGGGTATAAGTAATCATAGGCCTATCTCTTGCAAATTCATGCGGCTCAGAAAACCCGGGACCGCACGAAGTCAGAGTTTGGACGTTTGACCCGCATGCAAGTTACAGGCTTTTTCTTATTTCTTCAAGTGTCGCTTTTGCCACCGGGGTCTGGATAAACTCATAAATCCGATTGAGTCTTTCGCAGGCATACTCGCCGCAAAAGGCACAGTTCTCAACGTTTTTTTCAAACCCGCACCGCCTGACTTCACAGGCGTTGCAAAACTTGATGACCCTTTCTCCGGCAGAAAGACATCCATCGCAGTTGATATCTTCGGGTTTGATCACTTGCTCCTCTGTTGACCAGGATGCGGCCAGCTTTGCCTTGCCTTCGTCGTCGTCTTTCTGGGTCGCGATAAAGGCGGGACATTCAGTACAGATTAGCCCGCAAAAGGCAATCATCTTTTCCATGCTTAAAACTCCTTTCCCTTAAATCCCCGTGAGGTTAATCCCGGCTGCCTCGACTGGCGTTTCTTTAAACCAGCCCCACCGAGAAGGCCAGCAGAAACTGGCCCAAGTAATACAAAGGCAAACCGAAAAGCCGGTTCACGTATCCTCGCCTGACAAAACGGTTCCGGGCCACAAAAAAGTCCGAAACATAGAAGAAAAACGCCCCGGCAAAAATGAACATTGGCCCTGGAAAACCATAGGAGCGGGCCTTAAAAACCGCCCAGGCCCCCCAGAGCATGACCGTGATGACCACGATGTACGCCAGCACCGGGAAGAACATTGACCTTAAATGAGGCCGCAGCCAGGCGAAGACAACGGCGCTGGCCGTAAGAATAACGAGCGGCTCCACAGAAATCCACTCATAAAAATCTGTCAGGGAAATAAAACCGAACAGGTAAAAAACATGACCGAGTAAAAAGGCGATCAGCCCTAACATGAAAGCCTTGGCCTGAGGCAGGGCCAGACAGATGTCGCCCATCATGCAGAAAATCAAGCCGGCCAGAAGAAGATGGAAATAACCCGAAACCGGATGCTGCTGCAGGAGGGCCGTCAGGATGAACAGCATGGAGAGACTGGACTTTGTAACCAGGACGAGCCTGACTGATGATTGCTTTTCACTGAAAAGCAGGGCCGCCAGCAGGAAGAGCGCGGCAACGATAAGAACCAGGTTCACCACATTTTTTCCTTTTAAATAATCCTTGCCGATTTTCACGGAGTATATCGCATTTCAGGCATTAAGGCCAAAAAGTTCCCCCCTGAACCGAAAAATTTGCGTCTGAAGCGTAAGGTTGTATAATTAAAAAAAGGACTCTGAAACAGGAGAAACCCAGCGGCCGTTACCAGGAGGGATTTCCTCAAGTACTCAGGCGCAGCCAGCAGCGCCTTGCTGCTGGGTATTCGCGGAGGTTTGACTATGGCCAGCCCTAAGAGCCGTGTGGCATTCTTGAAGACCGAGGATCGAAAATCCGGGGTGGCGGCATCCATCAAGGCCCTGAACATAAACCCGGTCAGGAACAAGGACGTCCTGATCAAGCCCAACTTCAACACCGCTGACCTTACCCCGGGATCAACTCATAACGATACCCTGGTGGCGCTGGTGGAAGAAGTCTGGAACATGGGAGCCAAATCGGTGAGCCTGGGCGAGCGCGCTTACCCTCCCACGAGCGAGGTTATGGAGGATAAAGGTATTTTACCACTCCTGGAGAAGCTGGATGTTAGGGTTATCAATTTCGACGACCTTGACGATAAGGGCTGGGTCAAGGTCGAGCCTGAGGACAGCCATTGGCGGGACGGGTTTCGAGTGGCCCGCCCCATCCTCGAGGCCGAATGTCTCATCTCCACCTGCTGCCTCAAGACACACCAGTACGGCGGCATCTTCACCATGTCGCTCAAGCTTCACGTCGGCGTGGTGCCCACCATGCGTCACGGTTACGACTACATGCGCGAACTGCACGGTTCGCGTCACATGCGCCGGATGATCGCGGAGATAAACGCGCCTTTTGCACCAGCCCTCATAATCATGGACGGCCTTGATGTCTTTGTGGACGGCGGGCCCATGACCGGCAAGCGGGCCAAGGGGAACGTCTTCCTGGCCTCCACGGATCGCGTCGCCATTGACGCCGTCGGGGTGGCGGTTTTGAAATCACTGGGCGGCAACAGCCAGATCATGGGGCCGAAGATTTTCGAGCAGGAGCAGATCGCCCGGGCGGTCGAGCTTGGCCTCGGGGCGTCGTTGCCTTCAGAGATCGAGGTTTTCCCGGCCGACGATCAAAGCCGGAGTGAGCGGGATGGCATTGTAGAAATATTGAACCAGGGCTGACGGTCTAGCCCTGATAACCTAGCCCTGCTGAATCAGCCCCCACCTTTATTTCATTCATGGCAGAAAATTATTATTCTCTCCGGGTGATGTCCATTGACTTCAGCCTCTGAATACGGCCTGGCCAGGAAATATCGGGTTAAGGTTCGATGATCCCGGCGATCCTGTCGTGATCCAGTCCAAGATGAAGCAGCTGGTCCGGGCCGCCGGGGATGATATCGAAAATTTCTTTCTCCAGCTGGAGAATCTGGCTCGTGTAAAGGTCTATATAAGCCCTGGCCTCCTCGGTACTGGCATAGCGATTCTTGATATATACGAATCGCTCGGCCAGAGAAGTCACCTCGTCATTGACGACCCGTTTGTCCGCATAATTGACCACCTCCACCTCAGAAATTCGGCCCGGGGGCCGGGCCGAGGAGAGCCGGACATGCTGACGCACGACCAGGGCCACCGGCCCATACCCCAATTTTTTAAGCAGCTTGGCGCCGGTCAGGGCGTGATCCAGGGAGCGATTGAAGCTGTGTCGCTTGGTGATATCGTGAAGCAGGCCCGAGGCTCGGACAAGCTCATGATTCAGCTTCAGGCCTTGCTTTCCGAGTTCACAGGTCAGGTACAGCGCCAGGGCGCAAACGACACGCGAGTGCCGCGCCACGTGCTCAGGCATCTGATGGCGGGCCATCAGCTCCAGGCAGGCAGCATAGTCTGGAATGGCTGGCTGGCGCGGTGAAGGCATGGCACATAATCTCAAATGTTAGAGAAATGTTCAAGGTCAAAAGGGGTTACAAGGCACTTTCAACGAACTATAAACACAATGAACAAAACACACTTTTCACAAGGACTCACGGTCTCTGCGAGAGGCGCATCGGCTTTAAGGGGACAAAAAATAGCGCCTCAAGCCGGCCTGGGAGTCAATCAAAAAAAAAAGCTTTTCAGAAACCCCCTGCTTTAGCCTAGTTAAGAGAAAAATATTTTTTTAATGAAATTTTTAAGAAAATTAGCACAAAGGAGAAAAAGGCAGGAATTCTAAGTTAGAGAATGTGAATGATTTTATGCACAGGTGTGGATAATTTTTTAATTCCCCAAAATTTAGGCCAGATAGCCGCCTGGGGCCTTTGGACCGATAACTAGTCCATTTAATATGCCTTTCTTTAAAGGAGCGTGTGATTTTATGCGGATAGGGCGTGTGGAAAGCTCAGCGGTCCAGACAAAGAAAAACTCGGCAGATTGTCTTTGACCGCCGGAACTTGATGAGGTATCAAGAGGCCATCTGAAAAACACCAGCTCCATAAAGGGGGTCTAGCTGCAGATGGAAGCTCTTTGGGCATCTGTTCGTAACAGTCTGGAAGAAAAGCTGGCCGAAAAAAACTTTAAACTCTGGATAGACCCCTTACAGCCGCTCAAGCTGGAACATCAGACCATCCAGCTTGGCTGCCCCAACAAGTTCTTCCTCTCCTGGGTCAAGGAAAATTACCTCCGCCTGATCGTGGAGGCCTTTAAACAGGCGTCTCCGAATGGCAATTCGGCCAGGTCGGTCCAGTTGGTCATTGCCCCTGTCTCTGAGAAGCGCGCCGATCTCACCAAGAGACCCGCCTCCGGCCAGTACGAGCTTCCCCGCCTCGAGGTTCATGGCCGGATTCCGCTCCGTTTCAATCGCCGCTTCACCTTTGACCGGTTTATCGTTGGAAAAAACAATAATTTCGCCTACTCGGTCGCCCTGGCCCTGGCCTCCGACCAGGACCTCAATACCGAGTCGCTTTACCTGCTCTCCACCCCCGGCCTGGGTAAAAGCCATCTCTCGCAGGCCATCGGCCACCATATCCTGCGGCGTGACCCGGGCAAGACCGTCTTCTACCTCACGACTGAAGACTTTACCAACGAAATGGTTTACTCCATTAAGAAAAACTGCCTCGAAGGGTTCAAAAACAAGTACCGCCACCAGTGTGATGTCCTTGTCCTGGAAGAAATCTCTTTTCTGAGCGGCAAGGAGAAGATTCAGGCCGAACTGTCCTACACCCTGGACTACCTCATGGAAGAGAAAAAAAAGATCATCCTGACCTCCTCCCATCTTCCCAAAGATATTCCGCGCCTGCGCTTAGGCCTGGTCTCACGCCTGAACAACGGCCTCATCTCAGCCATCAAGCCGCCGGATTATGAGACGCGCTTCCGCATCCTCAAGGCCAAGGCCGGGGAGAACGATCTGAAGATCGAGGAGGACGTGCTCGCCTATTTAGCCCGCCGCCTGACCCAGGACGTCCGACAGCTCGAAAGCTGCCTTTACTGCCTCGGGGCCAAAAGTAAGCTCCTGGCGCGCCGCATTGACCTGGAACTGGCCCATGAGGCCCTGGAAGACCTGGTTGAAAACGAGCAGACCGTTGATCGTGAGGTGATCCTTAACCTGATCTGCCAGTATTACAAGGTGAACCTTGAGGACTTACGATCCCGATCTCGAAGCAAGAACATAGTCCTGCCCCGCAACGTGGGAATATATCTCTTCCGCGAGACGACCGACCTTTCCCTCGAAGCCATCGGCCAGATCTTCGGCCGGAACCATTCCACGGTCCTTTATGCGCTGCACAGCCTCAAGCAGCGATACAAAAAGGACCAGAAGCTAAAAGGCCAGGTGGACTTCCTCAAAGACCGGCTTACAACCGCCTCTTCCTAGGCATGCCTTCATTATGGACAGGCTTTGCCAAACAATCCCGATTCAAGCGCCTTTATATTCATTATAACATAATTTAATCTTGATAACTGTAGTAAGCGGTGTGATTTAACGGCAGGATGTGGCTATGGTGGAGATGAAGCAGCCTCCG
>JAFDHD010000102.1 GCA_019308995.1 Deltaproteobacteria bacterium
AAATCTAAGTGTTTAATAATAAGCAAATCACCTTTATGAACGTAACTTGTTTAAATGATGCAAAAAATCTATCGACCAGATCAAATTATCATCAACTAATATGGAGAAGACCCTTATTTTTTTTACTTAATGGGACTTTTGTTGATGTTTCATGAGCTTATAACGCGAAGATAATCGCGGATGTTTATAATCATCACCTTTCTGTCAATCGTTAGACTTTTAGATATTTTCCCAAGAGCAGTATACCCTTTTTTACTCCCCGTGTTATCTGGTAACTTTCTTCCAGCAACCAGAAGCTCTTCCTCCACGTTTCAGTTTAACAATTTTGGCGTATAAAAATTTAACGGCCCGTAGATGGCAGGTCATGGGTTTCACTGATAATCATTAAATTATTATAACGTTAATTTAAGGAGGGTGACTATGAGGCAGACATATCAAAAAAACCGATATAAAATCATGTATTTTATAACAATTATTGCCGTAACACTCTTCCTTGCATTTCCCTGGTGTGTTCAGGCAGGTGAGTCCTACAAGCCAAAGGAGGTGTATCAGTACACTGTCAAGAAGACGATCAAGATTGAGATGCGAGATGGAGTCCAGCTGGCAGCAGACTTACACTACCCTTCAAAGGATGGAAAGGTACCGGCCGAGGGGAGGTTTCCTGCCCTTTTGCAGCGAACTCCCTACTACCGGGCTAACGAAGGCAATGTTCGTGATGCAACGTATTTTGCCAAGCACGGTTATGTGGCTGTAGTTGAGGATGTCAGGGGACGATTCGGTTCGCAGGGCCCGGGTCTGTATGCCAACTGGTATGACGGCGACGGTCATGAAGGACCTGATGGATATGATACTGTCGAGTGGATTGCGCGGCAACCCTGGTCGAACGGCAAGGTGGGAACATGGGGCTTTTCTACACCGGGAGCCCACGCCTATGCGTGCCTGGCGGCACGGCCGCCACACTTAGCCGCCTTTCTGGCCTGTGCGGCAAGCTGCAATTACTGGAAATGTGGCCTGCGGAATCATGGCGCCTTTGAAATGAGATACTTCCATGGAGCATACGGCATAGGCGCCATGGGTGAACCGAATCCCAAAGCGAAAACAATTCTCGGCCTTGCGATACGACGTTTTGACAGAGAACTCGATGCCTGGCCTATCGTGAAAGGTAAAAATCCCCTTGCCGAATTTAATAAGTTATCGGGAAGCCCGTCCCGCGCGGATTTTTCTCTTGAAGATTGGTATTTCAACGTTATTTCTGATAGCGACTGGCCTGGGAAAAACAATTTCTGGATCCATCCGGGACAAGCCCATGAGCTTTATTACTGGAATATGCCAGATATCCCGATGCTGCACTACACATGCTGGTATGACAGCTACAATGGCATCCAGGACAGAAATTTCACCGCCCTTTCGAAGTTGAAAAAAGGAAAACAATACCTGGTCATGTCCCCACGCACTCATACCACAAACTACCAATTGACAGTCTCAGGTGATATAGAATTAGGTCCGGCCCTGGCCGAAGATTACCGGGCCTGGATCCTTGCATGGTATGATCAATGGTTTCGGGGAATTGACACGGGCGTCAAAGGCAAGCCTCCAGTAAAGCTGTGGATCATGGGCACTGGCACGGGGCGAAAGACCCCAAAAGGACACCTAGATGTTGGAGGCCACTGGCGGTATGAACATGAGTGGCCTTTGGCCCGCACCCAGTATACAAAATACTATTTTCAAGGGGATGGCGCCTTAAGCCCGGAACCGCCAAGAGGCAATGTTTCTTCAACCACCTACCAGTATGATCCCGATTACCCTGTGCCAAGTATCGGAGGATGTATCTCGGCTTTTGGAATGTGGCTCGTTCCTGGAGGATATAACCAGGTCGTGACCGAAAAGATACCTCGATATGTTAAAGGACCCAGAGCGTTAGGTCCTTTGAGCAAACGGGCGGATGTCATTGTCTTTCAAACTCCTCCCCTGCAAAAAGATGTTGAAATCACCGGTCCGGTGAAAGTCAGGATTTTTGTTTCCTCCGACTGTGTTGATACGGATTTTACGGCAAAACTAATTTATGTTTTCCCTCCTAATGAAGATTATCCCGAAGGATACGCGCTCAACCTGGGAGACGGTATCATCCGCGCCCGATACCACGGGAATCCGGATAATAATTTTGCTATCAGACACAAAGAAAAATTAATCGAGCCTGGAAAGATATATGAGATGGAGATTGAGCTAGGGGGAACCGCAATAATCGTGAAAAAAGGCCATCGAATCAGGATTGATATCTCGAGCAGTAATTACCCCCGCTTTGACTGCAATCCCAATACTGGAGAACCGCTGGGTCTCCATAAGAAGACTAAACTTGCCACCAATATTATCTATCATGATCGAAATCACCGCTCATATGTTCTGCTGCCAATAATTCCAGATTAACAAAGGCATCAGTAAATGAGCCAATGGTGGCAACTGGTTCTCGGATCAACCCAACTCGGTTTTTAATATTAACCTCAGGTGGTGAAATACTGAAACCCGATTTTTACAAAATGTTACGTACGTTCGAAATTAACAAAAAGGCCGATGTATAGTAGAGGCCGCGGCAGGTGACACAATTCCATTTACAATTCAACAATTTTCAAAAGGAGGAACAAAATGAAGAAAAGTATTACTTTACTCACGTTTCTATTACTTGCCTTAATCCTGGTACCCCAAATTTATGCTGCTGATTATCCCAAAAAAACGGTGACTTTTATCTGTCCATACTCTCCTGGCGGTGGATCGGATGTTATGGTTCGCTGGATCGCAAAAATCATTAAGGATCATCGCTTTGTACCCAAGTCGGTAGTTGTAGTTAATAAAACAGGAGGCGGCGGCCTTGTTGGAAAGGGTTTTGTTTTCGGCAAACGGGCGGATGGATATCACATTACGCTAGCGGATCTAGGAAATGTCATAAGCCCGATCGTTACCCCCAACGCCAAGTGGAAAACCACAGACTGGGACTATGTTGCAAATATGGTTTATGATTTTAATCTCCTGTGTGTCAAGGCGGGTACTTACAAGGATCTCTCCTCCCTGATCAAGGCCGTTAAGGGGAGTAGTAAAATCTTTAGTGCGGGCGGCACTGGAGCTGTTGGCGGCCCGGATTCCATGTGCACGCTCAAACTGAATCAGGCCAGTGGCATTAAAATTCGGTATGTCCCCATGAAGGGTGGAGGAGAAGTCGTGGCCAGCCTTTTAGGAGGTCATGTAGATATGGGCTGGTTTAACCCAAGTGAAATCTTGGGCCAAATTGAGGCAGGGAAAGCGGTCCCACTCGCAGTGACATCTGTGAAGAGATTGACAGTCCTTCCAGACGTTCCCACCTTTAAGCAACAAGGGTACGATGTTATCTATACACAACAAAGAGGACTATGCATGAAAGGTGGCACTTCCCCGGCGATCGTTGAATACTGGATTGATATCCTTTCAAAAGTTATTCAGACTGAGGAGTGGAAATCAGGTTATTTGAAAAAACACAGCCTGGAAAATGGATGGTTGCCTGGTAAGGATTTCAAGAAATGGATGCTTGATGCGGCTACGGATTTCAAGGCCTCCATTAAAGAACTGAAAAAAATGGGAGGATGATTCTGTCATTTCCCAGATCGCATTGACAACAAGCCCGAAACCTGCTTGTTGAGGCGCTGGTTTCGGGCTTGTATGTTCTATGAGTTTACCCAACGGATATTAGAACCATCTAAATAAGAACCTGATGGTTTGGATTCCTGAAAGAGACTCTAAATCAGGAGAATACTGATGAACAACAAGGCCGATATTCTAGGCTCCCTTTTTCTTCTAGTCTTGGGTGTGGCTTTTAGTATAAAGGCTTACTTAATACCTCTCCCTCTTTTGCAGCAGGATGTTAATACTACTCCTGCTTTCTTCCCCGTATTGGTGGGACTCATTTTCGTGATACTGGCCCTTATTCAGCTCACCAATTCCATTTTATCCTGGAAAAGAAGTGAGAAGTCAGACTTGAGAAAGCTGTCTGTCCGAAGGATGGCTCCTGCCTTGATACTTCTTCCAATTTTATTGGCTTACATCATTCTGATACAGGTCTTTGGCTGGTTTCTATGTTCGGTGCTGATGACGGTTGCAGTAATCGCAATATCAGCCAGTGCATTAGGCAAGCAGATGTCAATTTGGAAGAACGCCCTTTTTGCAGTGGGTTTTTCGGTTGTGATATTTATTCTTTTTAATCACTTATTAGGAGTTCCGCTGCCCAGCGGAATTTGGAGTTTGGAAATCCTTTTACTGGGGGAGTGAGTCGAGAATGGAATTTTTGAATAATTTGGCCCTGGGATTTTCGGTTGCCTTTTCAGTACAGAACGTATTATTTTGCTTTTTAGGCGCCTTCCTGGGAACTTTTCTTGGCGCCTTGCCAGGAGTCGGGGCAATCATGGGGGTCGCTCTGCTCGTGCCTCTGACTTTCAGCATGGACCCTATTACAGCCATGATTATGTTGGCCGGGATATACTATGGAGGTCAATACGGCTGCGCCATCTCGGCTATTCTCCTTAATATTCCTGGTGACGCCCCCGCGATCCTGACGATCATGGATGGCTATCCCATGGCCCAGCAAGGCAGGGCGGGTCCTGCTCTGGCCATTGCGGCTATTGGCTCTTTTATTGCGGGCACCTTCGGTGTCCTGGCTTTATCGCTTGTGGCGGTACCTCTCGTACACTTTGCCTTACATTTCGGCCCACCAGAGTACTTTGCCCTTATTCTCGCTTCGTTGGTTAGTTTAGCTGGTATTTTCGGGGAATCCGTTATTAAAAGCCTGATGATGGTGGTGTTGGGCCTCATGGTTGGAACATTTGGGATGGATCCAGTTTCGGGAGCTGAAAGGCTTACTTTCGGATCCGTAAATATGATGAATGGATTCAGCTTCATCGCCGTGGCGTTAGGGATCTTTGTCATCCCGGAGCTGCTTAAAAATATAACCAGCGGAGAGTTGGGGGAGGTATTCAAAGCCCCCATTAAGCGGATTCTCCCGACTCGTGAGGACTTTTCTAAATGCAAGTATACCATTCCCCGGTCGAGTGTGCTGGGCTTCATTGTGGGCGCCCTTCCCGGGGCAGGGACGACTCTTGCGGCTGTGCTTGCTTATACTTTAGAGAAAAAAGTCTCCCCTGATGCAAAGCAGTTCGGTCACGGCGCCATCCAGGGGGTATGTGCAGCAGAATCTGCTAATAATGCCGGCTCTGCTGGGGCATTTGTGCCGCTTCTTGCACTTGGTATTCCCGGATCTGCGGTGACGGCTATCATGCTAGGGGCCTTCATGATGTTTGGCCTTCGCCCAGGCCCTTTACTTATAAAGTCCAATCCAGACCTGGTCTGGGGACTCATTTGCAGCATGTATATCGGGAATATCTTGCTCTTGATTCTCAACCTGCCATTGATCAGACTCTGGGTAAAAATCATTCAGATCCCATACCACATTCTGGTAGGGATCATCCTCCTGTGCAGTACAGCCGCTTGTTATGCATCGAACGGTAATATTTTCGATCTCTATGTAATGTTTGGATTCGGAATTTTAGGATGGATTGTCTCCCAACTTGGTTACTCGGTGGCGCCTATTCTGCTTGGATTGATCCTCGGACCAATACTGGAATATAATTTTAGAGATTCTCTAATCATTTCAGATGGAAATCCTTCCATCTTCTTTACTCGGCCTATCTCATTAATATTCATCATATACACTATACTTATCATAGTGGTTCCCGTCGGGAGGCGTTTAATTCTTCAAAGCCGCAATAAAGCATAAGTTGGAAAATTGGTAACCCTTCGCCAGGCAGATTTGCTACAAACTTTGCCCGTTTTCCCACATTATGATTAGGACAAGACAGGAATCCCGTTATAGGAATTGATTAATCCTGTTCTATATGGATTCCCGCTTTACTCCGGTCATTTACACCATCCTGACCGTCTAGGCCCAGAGGCAGGTCATCTCGTTTGGTCGAGGCTTGCTTTGGATCTGTTTAGCGCCCCATACTATATTGACCACTTAATGCCCTCTTATTGTGGGTCAAGCTTATTAATACGATTCACTCGGTCAGGCTAAACGTGATCGAGGCGCTTGACAAGGCAGGATTGAAAAATAAGGTCAAGGTGATGATCGGCGGGGCGCCGGTCACTCGCGAGTGTGCTGATGAGGTTGGCGCCGAGGGCTTTGCCGAGGATTGTGCATCTGCGGTGGATGAAGCTGTTCGCTTGATGAACCTTTAAAAAAATTTTTATAAACATTATTATTAAGGTTGGCAAGAAGACATACGCTAGTTTGAGAAGGGCTTAAGAAAGTGCCCATTTTCGGAGCAGAAAGGAAATTTTAAGGGTATGATAAATAGAGAACGTTTTAGAGCCATCGCCAGGTTCGAGAAGCCAGGAGATCTATCCACCACTGACACTTTCTGGCAGGGGACCCTGATATCTTGGGTGGAAAATGGAGCGCCCCCGCAGCTGACAAACAGCACTTATCGTGGGGATTACTTTGGGTTTGATCACAGGCGTAATATGAGAGAGATCGTCTCCGGACTGGTGCAGGTTCCTTACGGGGTGGGTGAAGTTGAGTCGTATCTTGCTATCCCGCCGATCGTTCCTCAGTTTGAGCCAATTGAAATACTGGACAGATTACCCCGGGATGGGTCGCGCTGGCACAATATGGCTTGCTGATCAGGGTATAAAAGTCGTTGGGACCGATGCGCCCGGTTGGGATCGGCCATTCAGGTATCAGGCCGAGGATTTCAAGAAGACTGGTGATAGGAGTTTGATCTGGGAGGGCCATTTTGCCGGGATTGAGAGAGAATACTTTCAGATGGAAAAGCTGGCGAATCTGGACCAGCTCCCTTCATACGGCTTTAAAGTATCCTGTTTTCCCATAAAGATCCTGAATGCAGGGGCAGCCTGGGTCAGGCCGGTAGCGATTATTAAGGAATAGATGGCAAAGGAGATTGGTTCGATGAAAGTTAAATGGTTTTCGACTCCGGCTCTGTTGGTGTGCCTGGTTGTTATTCTTGGCTTTGCAGTGCCCGCAGCGGCCCAAGGCGCGCCTAAGATAACCAAAGAACAGCTCAAAGAGATGCTGGATAATCCCGAGGTGATTGTCATTGACGTCCGTCTTGAGATTCTCTGGAAAGCCAGCAAATTTAAAATTAAAGGCGCTGTGAGGGAGAAAAGTGGAAAAGCGGAGAAATGGGCCGGTAAATATGACAAGACAAAAACCTATGTCTTGTATTGCGCCTGACATTTTGAATTCAGTGCTGCCAGGATGGCAAAGCAAATGATAGAGATGGGGTTTACCAAGGTCTTCGCACTCAAAGGCGGTTGGCGTGAATGGGAAAAGGCTCAATATCCCATTGACCCTAAGTAAAACAGAGGAAGCAACCCTTTGATTGATCGCGGCTGTCTGGCCCCTATTTCACGCCCTGACAAGATCAATGACCGTGATTTCGGGCGGAGCAAGAATACGGATAGGCGGACCCCAGACGCCAGTACCGCGACTGACATACAGGCGGGAATGATTTGGAAGATCGAGCAGGCCGGTGCCGAACTCATAAATATAAGGCGTGATCAGGTTAAGAGGAAAAAACTGCCCCTTGTGAGAATGCCCGGAAAGCTGCAGGTCAAAATGACCAAGCGCTTGTTTATCAACAGCCGGCATGTGTTTGAGCAGCAAGGTATAAATTTCAGAAGGCAGCTTCGAAAGCAGGTCTTTTTCAGATACTTTTGAGGCCTGTCCAAAGTGCTTGGCAGCATGATCGTCAACGCCGGCAATGTTAATGAGCCCGGCCACGGTGATTCCTTCGCCTCTCAAGAGCGTAAAGCCGACTTTTTTAATAAACTTTGCCGCTTGAGATATCCCCCAGTAAAACTCATGATTTCCGGTAACGGCAAATTTTCCGTACGTGGCCTGAATCTCACGGAGAGGCTGAATCAGGCGCTCGATATTACACCTTGCCGAATCTACGAGATCCCCAGTGGAAACCAGAATGTCAGGTTTCGCTTTTTTTACCTCTTCGATAATTCGTTTTAACCTTTTTGCCCCTATGGTTACGCCGAGATGCACGTCGGAAATCTGCACAATTCGCAGCGAATTCGACCCTTTCGGAAGCTTGGGAGTCTTAATGACCACTCTCTCGGTGCGAATATTCTTTGCTTCAAAGTACCCGTAGATATTCAAAACAGCCGAAAGCATGAGAGAAACATAAAAGGCCGTCTTCGAGGACGGTATTGTATTAGAGAAATCCCGGTTAGATAAAAACCCTCCCGCATACACCGGGATACGGTAAGCATCAATAAGGAGGTGTACCAAGACAAAATAAAATGAGATGCCAAACCAGATATATCCAATGTTAAACATCAGGCGCGCCATGGAGCGAGATATAATCCTCTCCACCAGGTAGCCGAGAAGGACAGCAAAGATCAGGAAAGCCATGAGAAAGACCAGCCAGCTCCCTGCCCGGTCGCTGAAGCGAAAAGCGACGTGGGCTTTCATGAAGATGTAATAGTGCATTAAGCTGTAAAGAAAGACGAGAAGAAATAAGAAGAATATCCATCCAGAGACTTCATTTATCCTTTTCATGCGCTCTCTTCCCTCAAGTATCAAACGACTGTTTGCAGTATCTGTTTAAGTTTCCCTCTTTAGATTCCGCATCATTAAGAAGACGGGATATGTTTCTCCGAATCAGGTGAGCTTAATCCCGTGTTTTGGCTTATCAGCCTAGAATCCACAATTAAATCTTCCAAAGGATTTTTAATGTGCCTTGCTTCATAGACTCCATAACCGGCATTTTTCAGGCAACCTGGTTGGACTTTATAACCTCTGGCCTGATTGGTCAAGATTTAACTGCATTTTTATTATATCATTCGGATTTTTGATATTGGTTAAATATTGATTTTTATTTTCATGATATTTATTGTTGGAAAAATGATTGAACAATTCAGCATATGATGATACACCATAATAACCGAAATTAAATCATATAAAACAAGATATATGTCAGACAGGTCTTGGAGCCGTTAATAATTTTATACTTAACCAGGTCAGCCTGAAAGGAGGAAATGGTCATGCGTAATAAAATTTTTTGGACCGTGGTGGTGTGTATCATCTTTTTCTTAACTCTTCTAGCCGCGGGCGCGGCCATGGCCGGGGCCAAGGATACGGTCAGGGTGGGCATGTATTCCGATCCAACGACTGTGAACCCGTTCCGGTACAAGACCGGGAATGACGAGGTCGCCTTTGGATCCATGTTTCAGGGTATGTTGAAGGTGGATGACAAAACCGGAGACCTGGTGCTTGGACTGGCCGAGTCCCTCAAGATCATGGAGAATGGCAAGGATATCAGAATCAAGCTCAGAAAAGGCCCGAAGTTTCCAGCAGGAGATCCGGTTACGGCGCACGATGTGCGGTTTTCATGGCGGCAGCATTTAAACAAAAAGAACAAAAGCCTGTTGAGATCGGTTTACAAAAAGATTCTAGACGTGGAAATCATTGACGATTACAACTTCATCTATCGGTTCAAAGAGCCGTATGCCCCCTGGGAAAGCCTGATGAGCATGTCTATCGGCTCAAAGAACTACTATGACAAAGTTGGTATGGACGGCTTCAACAAAAAGCCGGTGGGCAGCGGGCCTTTCAATCTTATCGAGCGAAAGATCAGCGAGCGCATCACCATGGAGGCGGTGAAAAATCACCATGACCACAAGGTTGATTTCAAGACTTTGCAGCTCGTAACCGTTCCTGATGATATGACCCGCCTGGCCATGCTGGAAACAGGAGAGCTGGACCTGGTGTACTATATTCTGCCTCACCTGGTTAAAAGGATTGAGCGCAGGAAGGAGATCAAGGTGAAGCGCTCCGGCATGGCGCCAAGTTATTTTGCCCTCTCACTCCGGGCCAATCCCAAAGATCGGATCATACGGGACCGGAACCTGTCGCGGGCCCTCAACTATGCTATCAACCGGCAGGAGCTTATAGACAAGATTTTCTTAGGAGAAGGTTACCCTCATTACATGGGCGCGGACCGGAACGAGTATGGCTATGATCCAGACTTCAAGTATGAATTCGATCCGGAAAAAGCACGGAAGATGATTAAGGCCTCGAGCTATAAACCTGGCACACCGTTAATGCTTACGTATGTGGCTGAGATGCCTCACGCGGCCCATGTGGCGGCGGCTGTCCAGAAATACATGAAGGACGTGGGCGTAACCATCAAGCTGCAGCTTATGGATGAAGGAGTCTTTTTGACTTATTCCCGGACAAACGACCCAAGGCTGGGCCACATAATCACTTACTCATGGGCGGGCGATCGTGATCCGATCTGGAGAATGATGCTGGGCGTGAAAAGCGATGGTTTCTACACAAACTACAAGAACCGGCCCAACAAGGACGTCATTGACAGGCTTTGTGACGCGCAGGCCATAGAAATGAACAAAGAAAAGCGGCTGGCCATCCTCAGGGAGATTCACAAGCTCCTTCAGGAGGACCCCAGCGTTATTCCCTTGTTTGGGTTGAACATGATTTACGCCATGAGAGACTGGATTGATTATAACTGGCTGCCCAAGAGCGCGGACATTGCCCATCTATGGAATATCAAGGTTGTAAAATAACTTGAACTTAGAGGCTTATTAGCGGCGGCCCTGGAAGGCAACACAAGCTAGAGAATTTCAGGGTCGCCGGTTTTTTTTATTCCTCCCCGGTGATTTGAATCTCTCTCTTAAGCCAGCGCTGATACCGCCACAGCGCGGCCAGGGCCCGGGTCGCGGCTTCAGGCGAAGTGAAGATCGGAATCTCCGGCTCCGCTTCCTTACTTATAATCTCCACCATCTTATTATGACTCACGACACAGATCAGGCAGGGCTTGTCCTGAGCCTGCTTTTTAACCCCGGCTAAATCCCCGAAATACCGGCCGGACAGAAATTCTTCCGGGTTGATAAACCGCATGACCGCATAGGGCGTGGCGATGACGGCCAGGACCATATTAATGTCAGGGTCTTCCATTAAGGCGTTAAAGGCCAGGGGGAACTGCTGGGACGGCCCCACGTCAAGCGGGTTTGACACGTTCATCCATACCGGCGCGCCAGCCTTGGCCTTGGCGGCCGTAGCTTTTGAAAGCGGCGGTACAGCCAGACCGGCGTCAATGGCCGTGTCAGCGGCCAGGGCCCCCATGCTGCCGCTGCCTGTTACGATTGCGAAACGATTGCCGCGCGGCCGGGGCTGGGTTGAAAAGACCTGCGCCAGCTCCACCAGCTCGTTCAGGCTTTTGGCCCGGGTGACGCCGGTCTGGGCGAACATGCCTTCATACAGCCCGTCTTCCCCGGAGAGGCTGCCGGTGTGTGAGGCCGTGGCGGCCCGGCCCACCGGGGTCCGGCCGCTTTTAAGCACCAGCACCGGCTTGTCGCTAGTCACTCTCTTCAACGTCTCGACTAAAAGCCGTCCGTCGGCCGCGCCTTCAAGGTACATGGTA